>JBBDMD010000184.1:0-2514 GCA_040878515.1 Balneolaceae bacterium
ACTGTTATATATATTTTTAAATTATTTTTCCTAAAATTTGTGAATAATTCAGGCTAAAAATTAATCTAAAAGTTTACGGCTGTTTTCCACGATTTTTTCAACTGTTAATCCCAGGTGCTTATAGACATCTTCATAAGGAGCAGATTCTCCATATCTGTCGATTCCCATCGCAATTCCATCATCGCCAACCCATCTCTTCCATCCAAATGTAGCCGCTGCTTCTATGGATATCCGGTTTGTTACGGAAGAAGGCAAAACAGTTTCTTTATATTCGTTCGACTGCTTTTCAAACAGTTCCAGGCAGGGCATACTCACCACACGAACAGAAGTACCGCTTTTATTCAGTTTTTCAGCCGCTTCAATTGCAAGCTGAACTTCAGAGCCTGTCGCCATTATGATGAGTTCAGGATTGTCGGAACCATAATCCTTCAAGATGTATGCACCCTTCTCTACACCTATTGCATCACTGAATATCTTTCTTTCTAACGTGGGTAAATTTTGACGGGTCAGGACCAGCGCGGATGGCCCGTCATCATATAATATCGCCTCTTTCCAGCAGTAAGCAGTTTCATTTGCATCGGCCGGGCGAAATACCCGAACGTTGGGCGTAGCCCGAAGAGCAGCTAAATGCTCAATAGGCTGGTGTGTAGGGCCATCCTCTCCCAATCCGATACTATCATGCGTAAAGACAAAAATAGATGGAATATTTGAAAGACCGGCAATTCGGATAGCGGGTTTATTATAATCCGAAAAGATAAGAAATGTACCGCCATACGGTATAATACCGCCATGAAGAGCCATTCCATTAAGTGCAGCTCCCATTGCGTGTTCTCTTACCCCGTAAAATACATTTCTGCCTGCATAATTTTTATGACTGAAAATCCCTTTATCAAAAAGTTCTGTATTATTACTTCCTTTCAGGTCGGCAGAGCCACCCACCAGATTTAAAATATGATCGGCAACGGAATTCAGTACCTCTCCTGAAGCTTTTCGCGACGCCATCCCTTTTTCATCCGCTTCAAATACAGGTAATACCTCGTCCCACGATTCGGGCCTGTTTTTTCCAACAAACTCTTTAAATGAAATTCCATCGGCCGGATAAACCTTTTCATAGTCATTCATTAAATCTTTCCATTGTTCTTCCAGTTTTGTTCCACGGTCTAAAGCTGTTCTCATTTTATCCAGTACCTCAGATGGAACATAGAAGGATTTATCCGGATCAACGCCCAGGTTTTTCTTTGTCAGCCTGATCTCTTCCTCACCCAATGGAGCACCGTGCGAGTCGGCTGTGCCTTGTTTATTGGGACTTCCAAAACCAATGCGAGTTTTGCATTCAATCAGTGATGGTTTGTCAGAATTCTGAGCATTTCTGATGGCCTGTTCAATTTCTGAATGGTTATGTCCGTCAATAGTTTGCACATCCCATCCATAGGCTTCAAACCGGAGGCTGGTATTATCTGTAAATGACAGGTCTGTGGATCCGTCAATAGAAATATTGTTAGAATCATACAGATAGATCAGTTTTTTAAGCTGTAAATGACCGGCAAGTGATGCTGCCTCGTGCGAGATCCCTTCCATTAGATCGCCGTCACTCACAATAGCATAGGTATAATGATCAACAATTTTATGCGAATCCTTATTAAAGGTAGCTGCCAGAAAAGCTTCTGCCATAGCCATTCCTACTCCTGTAGCGAGGCCCTGTCCAAGTGGACCGGTCGTTGTTTCCACGCCGGGAGTTAAACCAAACTCCGGGTGCCCCGGTGTAATACTGCCAAGCTGACGAAAGTTTTTAAGTTCTTCCAGCGAAACTTTATAACCACTTAAATGAAGCAATGAATAGAGAAGCATCGAACCATGGCCAGCGGAAAGAATAAACCTGTCTCTGTTAAACCATTTAGGATTTGCAGGATTATGTTTTAAAAAATTACTCCACAGAACATACGCAGCATCTGCCATTCCCATAGGCATGCCGGGATGGCCTGAATTTGCAGCCTGGACAGCATCCATTGCCAGAGTTCGGATTGTATTTACACAAAGCTGGTCCAGTTTGGAAGAAGTATTCATTAATTGTTTTCTTGATAAGAGAGTTATAGTTGTGTTTAGGACGCAAAGATAGCCAAGATCGAGGCAAGGCAAAAGAATATAAGCCAAAAAAAAAGCCACGAGCATTCGTGGCTTTTTTAGGATTCATGATGATAATCAATTAACTGCCTGAAGCGGAAGCGTACCCTTCACATTTCAGTTCAAACTCAAGCTCATGATTTGCCGGGCCGGAAAAGTCTCCATACGTGGCATTTTCAAAAGCATCACAAGCATTATTTACCTGCCCCATACCTTTATAGGCGGTTCCAAGTTCAAAATAAATTTTTGCCTGTGCAACCACTCCTCCACCTTCAAGCTCCAGTGCTCTGTTTGCATGAGCTGAAGCTTCTGACCAATTTCCCCTTTGGTTATAAATTTCTGCCAGTCTGTAATGGGCATCTGCTGATTCAGGCTGATAGTTCTCAACTCTGT
>JBBDMD010000185.1:0-2495 GCA_040878515.1 Balneolaceae bacterium
GGCAGCTGCTTGTTAATTTTTTAAATCGTGAAACAATGACCCTGGATCGGCCGGATGATACAGAAGCATCTATGCCTCACATTTGGTTCAACGCCGTAAACAACCCCGGCCAGAGCTATCTTCGCGAACATGAGATGAGAACCGTAAGCCTGAATATCGAGGGAAAAGAGGCTCAAAAATTTACCAGCCGGAATGTAGCAGGGTTTATTGAGGGAACCGATCCGGAGCTTAAAAATGAGATTGTAATGCTATCTGCGCACTATGATCATGTTGGAACACTCCGCGGCCAAACGGATGGGAACTATATTTTTAACGGGGCACGGGATAACGCCGTTGGTGTAGCAGCTATATTACAGGCCGCCAAATACGCGGCAAAGAATCCTCCAAAGAGATCTGTGTTAATAGCCGCGTGGACTGCCGAAGAGAAAGGACTCATCGGAAGCCGCTGGTTTTCAGAAAATCCACCGCTTGATTTAGAAAAGATAGTTTACAATCTGAATATTGATGGTGCCGGATATAACGACACTACAAAAGTATCCGTTATTGGCCTTGGCAGAACCGATGCAGATCCCCAGTTAAAATCGGCAGCAGCAGCATTTGGCCTGGAAGCAATTCCTGATCCCGCACCCGAGCAAGGACTTTTTGACCGTTCTGACAATGTAAATTTTGCCCGGCTGGGAATTCCCTCCCCTACTTACAGTATGGGATTTACTTCTTTTGATGATGAAATTAACTACTATTATCACCAGGTAACAGATACCCCGGAGAGCCTGAATTTCTCGTATGTTCTCAAATATATACGCTCTTATGTTCTGGCCGTGATGGAAATCTCAAACCGGAACGATACCCCATTCTGGGTGCCGGGCGATGTGTACGAAGAACCGGGTTTAGAACTATACGGTATGGATAAAGAATAGAATTTGACTGCATCCGATGACTCTCTGATATATACTGTATCCTGATATTTAAAATCCGTATCCTTCTGCCTTTCCCAAATCAAGTTAAATTCAAATGTTTACCCAGGCACAGATCGAGCAGTTCAAAGGGTTAAAAACACCCTTTTATTATTACGACATGAATCTGCTCAGAAAAACTCTGAAATCCGTTCAGACTCACGGAATATCGAAAGGATATCATGTCCATTTTGCCATCAAGGCCAATTTCAACAGGGAAATACTTGATGTGATTCGTGAAGCAGGCCTGGGTATCGATTGTGTGAGCGGAAAGGAAATTGAACGGGCTCTTGAAGCAGGCTTCAGGCCTGAACAAATTGCTTTTGCAGGGGTAGGTAAAACCGATGAGGAGATACGTGCCGGACTGTGTAATCGTATTTTCTCATTTAATTGTGAATCTCTGCAGGAAATTGAGGTTTTGAATCAGCTTGCCAAAGAAGAAGGCAAACAGGCAAATATTTCGATCCGTTTAAACCCAAATGTATTTGCCAAAACTCATAAATATATTACCACGGGGCTGAATGAAAACAAATTTGGTATCTCAACAGATGAAATTCCTGCATTTTTTGAACTTCTGCCCTCCCAATCTAATCTGAAGCTGACGGGAATACATTTCCATATTGGTTCACAAATTGTTGATCTCTCCGCTTTCAAAGACCTCTGCTCCCGGGTAAATGAAATCCACAATCTATTTAAAGACAGCGGATTCAAACTGAATCACATCAATGTAGGTGGTGGTTTGGGAATCGACTATTCAAAGCCCGACGATCATGCCATTCCCGATTTTAAGGCATTCTTTGAACTTTTTGACGAACATCTCTCTCTTGATGACGGACAGGAACTTCATTTCGAACTGGGCCGCAGTATTGTAGGACAGTGCGGAAGCCTGATCTCGACCGTTCTATTCACCAAGCAGGGACGCAACACCAAATTTGCCATAATAGATGCAGGGATGACTGAGCTCATCCGTCCGGCCCTCTACCAGGCAAAGCATCATATTGATGTATTAACCAGCCAGAAACCGCCAAAAATTTATGATGTAGTGGGCCCTATTTGTGAATCTTCAGATACATTCCGGACGGCGATTGAACTGCCGGAAATAACCCGTGGTGACCTGGTTGCCATCCGAAGCTGCGGCGCATACGGTCAGGTAATGAGCAGTGATTATAATTTGCGGGAACGCGCACCTGCCTACTATTCGGACAGAATATGATCTCTTCCCTGTTTTACTTTTTTCAGGAAATTAGCCTCTGTCAGTTCATCTAAGTATTTGGTAGCGGTAGGACGGCTAACTCTCAGGTCATCTTTCAGATGATTGATCTTCGTATAAGGATGCCTGAAAATGTGATTGATCAAATCCTGACTGAAAAAAGAGAATTGCTTTCTGATTTGGTGTTTCGCCCTTAACATCTCTTCCCGAATCTGTGTGATATCCTCAATGGTACCTTTAGAAGTTTGCTCGACGCCTTGAAGCAGATATAAAATCCAGCTTTCCCAATGATTGTGCGTTCTTACCCGCTGGAGTAACTCGTAATATTTTGG
>JBBDMD010000186.1:0-15001 GCA_040878515.1 Balneolaceae bacterium
ATGAATATCGCAGTTTCCAATCAATACATGCAGGAACTTAAATCGAAAGTTCAGGCTATTGTTCCTGAAGAGGAGATCGAATACTTGACCACTGAAGTCAGGAATGGCCGTGTGGAAGTAGAGTTGTCACTCAAGGAATCCTCAGAAAGATCAATTAGCGCTTATGACCTGGCAGATAAAATCAGAGCTGATATTGAAGGATCTATTCCAGGTGGAGAAATCAGGGTTCGCGCACAGACCGGTTTATGGATTTTACGAAGAATATTTGGGTCGGGTGGTGATGAAGCCGTTCAGATTCAGCTGCGTGGTTATGATTTAGATCAATCAACTGAACTTTCTGAAGAAATTGTGCGAAGAATGGGTAATATTCCCACAGTTCGCGATGCCAGGTCAGATATACAGGAGGGCCGCCCCGAACAAAATGTTGTTTTTGACCGGAAAAAAATTGCTGAACTTGGGTTGACCGGACGAGAAGTTGCCCAGGCAATTCAAACAAATATAGGGGGATCAAGAGCAGGGGTTTTCCGTGAAAGAGGAAATGAATTTCCGATTACGGTACGCCTGCAGGAATCTGATCGCATGAGTACACTTGATCTGGATAACATCTCAATACGGACTTCTGAGGGTGAAATCGTACCTGTGTCAACAGTTATTGATCAAACGTCATCCAGAGGGACTGTTACCATCAATAGAATTAACGGGCAGCGGGTAACCTATATTACTGCTAACCTGGTGTCGGGTGTGCCGTTGAGTGAAGCTGTCGAAGCCATCCGATCGGAATTATCAGATCTCGCTATGCCAACAGGTTTCTCGGTTGTCCACGGAGGCGAGTATGAAGAACAACAAAAAGCTCAGTCCGATTTTATTATCTCTATTCTTATGGCTCTTGTCCTGATATATATGGTAATGGCCGCTCAGTTTGAACGGTTTATGGATCCGCTCATCGTTATGTTTTCCGTTCCCGTTGCAATAGTTGGGGTGGTGCCTACTATGCTATTTACCGGCACTACCATCAATATGCAGAGCATAATGGGGATCATTATGCTGATTGGTATCGTTGTAAATAATGCGATCGTACTTGTTGATTATATCAACCTGATGCGGCGGGATAAAAACCTGAGTGTGTACGAAGCTGTTGTACAATCAGGAAAATTACGGCTTCGTCCTATTCTGATGACCACACTCACTACCGTACTGGGCCTTCTTCCATTGTCGTTTGGATGGGGTGCGGGCGGAGAGATACAGGCTTCTCTTGCACGTGTTGTAATTGGCGGATTAACGGCATCCACACTTATTACGCTTCTGCTTATCCCCATTGTCTATATAAGCGCTAATGAGATTAAGGTGTATATCAGTGAGAAAAAAGCTCAACTCAACGTAACCGGAACTGATGAAGTTGCCGCTCCTGTCCAATCATAGTTTTTCTTTATTATCTGTAGGAGTAGTGGTCAGATAAGGTTTAAATCTATCTGATGGATTCAATGATCGAACCGGGTAGAACTGTTTTAGGGGTAATACAGTTAGTTCTCTTCAATGATACGGTTTGAGAAAAGATAATTGAAATAGATGAGGCAGGCACAATGATCAAACGGAAGTTTTGATGATCAGTTACCTCAATATACAGGGGATAGGTACTTCTAAACAAATATCTTTTTGAATGTATAAGTAATAGGGTGTTAATTGAATGTAATATTAGTTAATTTGCAAGTGATAGCAGGATAAAGTCATTAAATAAATACTGAAATGCCCAAAAAAATAGGATCACTTACGCTTTACTCTGTGGATGACCTGCATGAAATGCTCGGCATCAGTAAAATGACGATCAGGGCTTACCTGAGAGAAGGAAGGCTAAAAGGGCGAAAACTGGGGGTTCAGTGGTTTGTAACAGAAGAAGCGATCAGGAACTATTTCGATCAGCCGGAACCTCGTGAAACGGATCATGAACAAAGGGAATTAACATATATCGTTCAGGGAGTAAATGATCTGGTAAGTGAAACGGAAGAGTGTGACACAATTGAGGAGACTCTTGAAAGCCTGAAAAGCCAGGCTATTATAAGTCTTTTTCAGGTAAAGATATTAGACGCTGAAAGTAAGGAAGTTTTAGAACTTGTGAAGGCAAGGGATTTCATCGAAAGACACTCATCATGAAGACAAAATTGGGTAAAACAGAGCTGGAAATTATTGAATTTGGTGATGAACCGGAAGATCACTTTTATTGTCTTGTAGACTCAGTTAAGAACCCAAACGGTTTAAATATGGAAAAGTTAAAGCTTTCGGATCCGCGAAATTTTGATGATGAACTCAGGCGAAACGGCTGCCTGCTTATGTTTACTGGAGATGAGATTGCAGAGTTAATCAATCGCGGGGATGTAAAACAGGATCAGCTTCATCAAACCCTGTATGATCTGGCGGTTAAGGAAAAGGTTATATCTGAAGATTAACCGGAAAAGGTTTGTTGATTCTCCACCATGATGCTGCTTTTGTAAGTGAGCAGATTGTTTTTCCATCCGTTATTTCACCGGTTTCAATCATTTTCAGGGCCTGTGAAAATGGGATCCGGTGATTGATCAAAAATTCGTCCTCATCCGATTTTTTCTTCTTTTGTTTTAATCCCCATGCTGCATAAATGTGAATCACTTCGTCTGCATATCCGATAGCCGGATAGAAAAGCCCGGTATGAACAATATTTGAACACTCAATTCCGCTCTCTTCTGCAAGCTCCCGTTTAGCCGTATTAAGAGCTGACTCACCGGGATCGATTTTTCCGGCCGGTACTTCTATAAAAACTTTTCTCGGAGGATAACGAAACTGTTTAAGAAGCATGATGGTGCCGTCATCAAAAACGGGAACCACAGCACATGCCCCCGGGTGCCTGATCCAGTCTCTGGTTGAGGTAGACCCGTCAGGGAGGGTAACTTCATCAACATATACCTGTAAAAGTTTGCCATCATATACCTGTTCGGAGGAAATTCGGGTCTCTTTTAAGCTGTTTTCAGAATCATTTGAACTCATAAAATCCTTTTTATTCATATATACATTACTGGTTTAAAAAGCTTATTATTTGTTCGGAAACCCCAAACGTGATGAAATCTCTGATGAGAGAAGCTACAAATATAGATGGCAAAAAGGTATTGGTTAGAGATTACATTTACACGTGGTCTAATTTTATATCCCTTACCCGTGTTCTGGTAGCATTTCCCATTATTTATTTACACATCGAAAATGATTATCAGGTTGATACTGCTATTACGGGTTTAGTAGTTTATGGGGTTCTCTCGGACTACCTGGATGGGCTGGTTGCAAGATGGAGAAATGAGATTTCTGAACTTGGAAAGGTATTGGACCCGGTAGCTGATAAATTGATGGCATTTTTTCTTTTTATGTATACCGTATGGCTGGGCTGGATACCTCTTTGGTATTTCGGGCTGGGCGTTACCCGCGACCTGCTGATTATGGCCGGATCGGCACATATAAAAAAGAAGCGCGGAAAGGTGGCAATGTCGATTATGTCGGGAAAGGTTTCTGTGAATGCAATGGCAATTTACTGGATGGCGGTTTTTTTCTTTCCCGAGGCGGTTAGGGTTCATCAGTTTCTGATCGTTGTATCAGTGGTACTGATGATTGTCTCATTTATTGAGTATAAAAAACGATACTACAAAATTATAAAAGGTGCAGATTTTAATTAATAAAGTATGAGCTGGTTAAATAAACTTGGATTAAAGAAAAAAGAAAAACTGGAAAAGGGTGTTGAAAAAAGCCGTGAAGGTCTTCTCAACAAAATTGGCAAAAGCATTGCCGGTAAGGATCAGGTGGATGCCGAAACACTGGATGAGCTTGAAAATGCCCTGATCAGTTCTGATGTAGGTGTGAAAACCACGATTGAAATTATTGACAGAATTGAAAAACGGGTGGCGAAAGAGAAGTTTATCACCCAAAATGAGCTGCAGGAGATGCTTCGGGAAGAGATCGTGGCCCTATTGAAAGAGAACCGTCCGGATCAGCCCGCAGAGTTTGATGCCGATTTTAACTATAAACCCCACGTGGTTCTGGTAGTGGGGGTTAATGGCGTAGGTAAAACGACATCCATTGGAAAGTTAGCTCACCTCTACAAAATTGCAGGAAAAAAAGTTGTGCTCGGTGCCGCCGATACCTTTCGTGCAGCAGCCGTTGATCAGTTAACAATCTGGAGTGAACGTGCAGGGGTTCCGATCATTCAGCAGGGCCAGAATGCAGATCCGGCAGCGGTTGCTTACGATACGGTTGCATCCGCAAAATCCAAAGGTTCTGATGTTGTTCTGATTGATACAGCCGGAAGGCTTCATAACAAAAAATCGCTGATGGAAGAGCTTGGCAAGATTAAAAGAGTAATGGGCAAGGTGACAGAGGATGCCCCGCACGAAATACTGCTGGTGCTGGATGCCTCTACCGGCCAAAATGCGATGCAACAGGCAAAAGCCTTTGCGGAAGTTGTGGATGTAACAGGCTTAATTCTCACTAAGCTGGACGGAACAGCCAAAGGCGGTATTGTACTTGCAATCTCCAACGAATTGAGTGTGCCGGTTAAGTATATCGGAGTGGGAGAAAAGATTGAGGACCTGCAGATTTTTGACAGAGTTGAATTTGTGAATGCCCTGTTTGGAAATAATTAATTCAATTTACTTTACAATATGAGCAGTGTTCGTTAAACTGTCAGACAATATTTACGTTTGGGGTGCTCATGAGGTCATTGTTCTGTAGATTCAATTCTATATTAGTGAACAGTCATATCGTTAATTTAAAGACGATGATCTGTCTGTTAACCTGGATAAGCTGCATGTCCACAATTAGTGCTGCACAAACGGATATAAACCAGAGTCAGAAATTTGATGATGCGCTCAGGGCTTACCACTTAAATGAATACGACAGGGCAGAATCGCTTTTAAATGAAATTACGGATAGTCTTTGCGGTGATGATTCTATTGTTGATAAATGTGTAGAATCGAAGATATTGATGGGCACAATATCCCGAAACAGGAGAAATCTTGAAAAAGCGGAGATACTGCTGCGGGAAGCCCTAAATATTGCAAATCAAAGTACAAAAGATCTCACTCCTGTTAAGATAAAACTGTATGTCTCATGGTCTTATTTCTATGAAACCACATCCGATCTGGATGCCTCAGAAAGCTGGATTCAAAAAGCGCTGGAGCTAAGTGAATTAGCATCAATGGCAGGGAAACCAAGAGCCAGGGCTTATCTAGCAAAGGGACACCTTGAAGATTCTAAAGGGAATTACAATGAAGCAGTAGATGCCTATCAATTAGCTATTGAGAATGTAGCCAACTTGGAAAGAGATTTCGAGGTATTAAAAATTTTATCCCAGGTTTACAATAATATAGGGATCTCATATCGGCGCCTGGGAAACTTAAAAAGTGCGATGAGCCATTATCAATCCGGACTGAAAATAGCCAGGGAGGCTTACGGCCCCGATCACACGGAACTGGCTTATCTCTACAACAGCATCGGGTCGGTACATTATACGAATGGTGATATAGGAACCGCTGCGGAATTTTTTTTGAAGTCGGCAGCTATTTTTGAGACCAATTTTGGGGTAAATAATGAGTTGGTTGCAGGTGCTCTGAATAATGCTGCACTTTGCTATATAGAATTGGGAGACCTGGATAATGCAACCCGGCAACTCGAAAGGGCCCAGCAGATCAAAGAAGAAATATTGGGCAGGTACCATTTAGACACAGCTATTGGATATTCAAACCTTGCCTCGATTCACCAAGAAAATGATGATACAGATTCTGCCGAAAAAGGTTATTTACTTTCACTGGAGATTAGAAGAAATATTTATGATGAGGATCATCCGAGTTTAATCGAGCCTTATATTCAGCTTGGTAAATTGTACATACAAACTGAACGGCCGAATCTCGCCAAAGATCAATTGTTTGAAGCAGCAAGAATTACAAGTGAAAGGCTTGGAGATTTCCACCCCAATATGATGGATATTCATCTTGAAATGGGCAATGTTCTGGCACAAGAAAGAGAGTTTAAAAAAGCAGATGAACACTATTTGAACTCTCTAAATATAAATACAGATGGCGAAAATCTTTCGCAAACCAAAAATTATAAAATCGATGAAATATCCTATCCTCTTATTTTTATAAGCACCCTGAAGGCAAGAGGATTGTTAAAAATAGAGCAATTTCATTCCGGTGGCGAGATCAGCAATTTACATGTGGCTGTTGATCAATTTAAGAGAGCATCAAGTGTGATTGATCAGCTTCAAACACAATATCAAAATGAAGCATCCAAACTTAATTTAATCGATCAGAACTACTCTATATATACAGGGGCTGTAAAAGCACTCTACCTTTTACATCAACATACGGGTGAGACATCACTGATGGACGAAATTCATTTTTTTGCCGAAAAAAGTAAATCAAGGGTGGCACTGGAGCTTCTGCAAACGGTGCAGGCAAAAAAATTTGGCGGTGTTCCTGAAGCGGTACTGGAAGAAGAAACTAAGATAAATGAAAAAATTACTTTCTATTATCAGAAATTTCACCTGGAAAAAGAGAAAGGGTTTGATGCGGAAAAGGAAAAAATGGACGCATACAGGGATACACTGTTCTATGCCCAAAGAGAACTGGCAGAGTTTACAGATAAACTGGAACGTGATTTCCCATCCTATTACCTGTTAAAATATGACAGCAGGCTCGCCGATCGTGAAACTATTGAAAATATCCTTACTGATGATGAAACACTCATCAATTATGTTGTGGGCGACGAAGAAATCTATGCTATTCTTATAAGCAAAAAGTCAATATCTGTTGAGAAGTTAGGCAGTCCGGAAGGACTCGCCGAAAAAATTAAGGCTGTTCGGAATTCTGTTACCATGGGAAAAACAGAAATGTACAGAGAGATTGCTCATTCTCTTTATCAAAAACTGGTAGATCCCTTTATTCATAAAATTTCAACGGATGGAATAATTATTGTTCCGGACCAGATGCTTCATTATCTGCCATTTGAAATGTTGTTAACTGAAGATACTGATGAATCAGAGTACCACAGGTTTCCCTATCTGATCAGGCAAAAGCGTATCAAATATGCACCATCTGCAACAATGCTTGAGGTAATGCTTAATCAACGCCCGGAGGACCCCAGAAATTTACTGGCTATTGCTCCATTTCATAAAAAAAGTGTAGAGACAGAAGAGAGTGGATCGTCCGGTATACAGCTCTATTTAAAAGATCTGACTCCGCTGCCACTCACTCAGTATGAGACCGGTGAAATTTCGAAAATTATGACGGAAAAAAGTTCATTTATGGACTATATAATGCCTCAAAAGGCACAAATACTTTTAAATGGGGATGCAACAAAAGATTGGCTGATGAATGAGTCACTCACGGATTATGGGTTTGTCCACTTTGCAACCCATGCTTTTGTACACGAATCGAACCCTGCTCTCTCCGGGCTGGCATTACATGCAGACAGTGATAGTGATGGAATCGCATATGTGAGTGATATCTATAATTTACAGATGAAGGCTGATTTGGTAGTTCTGGGCGCCTGCGAAACCGGCCTCGGTTCGATATATAAGGGAGAAGGAATTATCGGGTTTACCCGGGCCTTTATATTTGCGGGGGCATCCAACCTAGTAGTTTCAATGTGGAGGGTAAATGATCACCCCACAGCCAGGCTGATGATTCAGTTTTACAGGCATATATCCAACGGAGATTCCTATGGAGAAGCCCTTCAAAAAGCTAAACTGCAGCTGATTGAAAATCCGGAAATGGCTGCTCCAAGAAACTGGGCCGCATTTGTACTGAATGGCCGGTGATTCTTAGTATAGATTGAGTGGTTTAATGAAGGTGTGCTACAGAGGAATGGTTGATCTAACTCAATCCGATTTTTAAATTTAATAACTCACCCTTCTATCGCGGCTGACTCTCCGTAATTTTAATGAACTGCTGATTATCCACTTCCGGCCGGCCGTCATAGTTGGTCACTTCAATGGAGGATGCATAAATAAGCTGTGCAATTTTTGTAAGCTTTGGAAAATCGATTTTATCCACCGAATCGGAGGGCTGGTGATAGTCTTCATGTACCCCGGTAAAAAAGAATACAAAGGGAACACTCAACCGTCCAAAGTTCCAGTGATCACTTCGACGGTAAAACTGGTTTGCATCCTCAAGATCGTTATATCTTCTGTCCAGCCTCATATTTACACTATTTGAATTTCCAACCTGGACCAGGCTGTCGAGCTCAGAAGATATTATTTCACCCCCAATCAGATACACATAATCTGTATCACCGCGTTTAATGTTTTCAGGATCACTTCTGCCAATCATATCGGCATTAAAATTAACAACCGTATTTTCAATCGGGATGACAGGGTGATCGGAGTAGTAGCGGGACCCCAACAGTCCCAGTTCTTCTGCGGTTACATGCAGAAACAGTACACTCCTTTTGGGACGATATCCATCCGATCGGGCTTCGCTGAGTGCATTGGCAACGGCCATTAAAGCTGTCGTACCGCTACCATTGTCGTCGGCTCCGTTATTGATTCGGTCTCCTGTCTCATCCGGTTGGGTGATTCCAATATGATCGTAATGAGCCATTAATACCAGGACCTCATCTTTTAGTTCGGGATCAGCACCCTCCATATAGGCGATTACATTTTCCGATTCAACCTGTGAGGGCCCGTCATAAGGAGTATACTCGAGACTGAATGGCGTTTCAGAAGCTCTGAATTCTGAAATGTCAGAAATTAAAGACTTTTTATGGTCCCACAATGAATTAACATTTTCCAGGTCCAGAATAGTGGATGCCATTTCAGGGCTGATCTGAACAAAGCCTTTCGGAAACCCTGATCTTGATGGGCCATCTTCCAGATAAGCCAGGCTCATGTTAGAGGATTTAGCCATCAGGTTTGAGGCTACATTTGCAAGTTCATCAAATTCGGAAGATGTATAATCAGAAATAATCAGCAGGCCTTTGGCATTCCGGCTTCCGAGGATAGACCCAATTCTGCTATTGCTTGATATTCCCGGATTTACCAGCGTGTCTCCATTAACGATGTAGGGAATATCTTCAAAGATCATCACCCACTTATCAGTTAGATCTGTGCCCTCAAGATTGGATACGGAACGCTCAGGATCATTTACACCAAAACCGGCAAAAACGATCTCACCTTGCAGGGGTACAGTGCCTCCAAAAAGCCTTATAAACTCTCCGTTCGAATCTTTGGATTCCACAGTATGATTAATGACTTGCGGCCCGGTTGATGTTGTTTCAGACAACCTGTAGACAAGACTGTCGGTGAGTTGAGCATTCAGTAAAAACCGCTGAAAATAGGAATTGTTATCTCCCATTGGTTCAAAATCAATATCCGTGTAGAAATCAGCGATATATTCTGCTGCCTTCTTCTGGCCCTCCATTCCTGTGGCACGGCCTTCAAACTCATCACTGGCCAGCGTGGAGAGATGTTCCTGAAGAAATTCAGGTGTAATTTCTGATGTATAACTTAACAGGCTTTCGGTATCGGTCGTGTTTTGGAGTTGTTGCTGATTTGCGCAACCGGTTAACAGAGCAACCGCCAGTATCAGTGTCTTTTTCATAAACTTATTGATGAATAGTTTGTGCCTTACCGATAATTTCATCTACCGGTTTAAGGTCTATATAAAAATCAGTGGGGTTATTATTTTCGATAAACAGATTGATTTGCTGTTCTTTCAGCATTTCAAGTACAGCCAAAAAAGTGACAACAATGGCCGTTTTTGTCTTTAATTCAACACAGAAGTCATAAAAAGATTGCCTTCCTCTTATTTGAAGTACATTTAGCACATATTCGGCCTGCTGTTCTACTGTCATCTGTACCTTTTCTACTTTGTGGTACACATTCTGCCTTTTTATATCTGCCAGCACTTTTCTGAATGCAGCCATCAAGTCAAAAAGGGTTACATCATGAAGGGCTTCGCCTGTAGCCTGCTTATCAACTTCATCTGCATCCGGATATCCCCGGTAGTATTTTTGCTGAGCTTCCTCATCTATGATGACAAGTTTTTCAGCCATCTCCTTGTATCGTTTATACTCAAGTAGTTTTTGAACCAGTTCATACCTTGGATCATCCTCATCGAGCTCTTCTTCCTCATCATCGCGGGGCAGCATCATCCGTGCTTTGATCGACATCAGAAGGCTGGCCATATAGATAAACTCGCTGGCAACATCCAGGTCCAGTTCCTCCATAAGGTGGATATAGTCCAGAAACTCATGGGTGATGTGAGAGATAGGAATGTCGTAGATGTTCAGCTCATCCCTTTTGATGAAAAAGAGAAGCAGATCCAGAGGACCCTCGAAATTTTTAAGTTGTACTCTGTACATAGGCAAATTGGGTTTTTATAAGATCGCTAATCATAGGCGAAAAAGGAAATATGATATTTGGATGGAAGTAAAAAATTGTACAGATTAAATTGCACATACAAATTGATTGCTTATGACAGGTTATCATCAGCTTATAAATACATTTTCTAGAGAAGTCTCCTCTTTTTTTGATGACAAATTTAAAGAGGCGGGATTGGCCACATCCTATGCGGAACTGCTGATATTGGTGAAAAAGAATGAAGAAGTTTCCCAAAAGCAGATTGCAATATCGATGAATCTTGCACCGTCGACGATTACACGGTTTATTGCAAAACTGGATAAGAAAGGGCTGATCGCAAAAGAACGCCGCGGAAAAGAGATTTTTATTGAACTATCGGAAAAAGGGAAAAAGCTTACCGTTGAGCTTGAGCAAATTTACAATCAGGCAGAAGAAGAACTTCAGGAGATCCTGGGCAGTAAATATATAGAAACTACAGGCAAGCTTTTTGAGTTCGGAGCAGGTTTAATGAATGATTAGATTATTTAGCATTCAGAATGTCTCTTATTTCCATCAATAATTTTTCCTCTTTGCCGGGTTCGGCCGGTTTAGGATCCGGTTTTACTTCTTCCTTTTTCATAAAATTATTGTAGGCTTTAATGACCAGGAAAATGGCAGCAGCTACAATCAAGAAGGTTAAAATAGTGTTCAAGAAGAGTCCGTAATTAATCGTTACCAACTCAACGGCACCATCGTCGAGCATACGTTCAGCAACGGTAATTTTTAATTCTGCGAAATCCACGCCGGCAATGAGATAACCCACGGGCGGCATGATAATATCATTCACCAGCGATTTAACAATTGCGCCAAAATAAGTGGCTAAAATGAGGCCAACGGCCAGCTCCATTACATTACCCCTGGAGACAAAGGTTTTAAACTCATTGATCAAATTTTTCATGCAGTATTGGTTAATTTCAATTTTTGATTGAGGTTTTACTGATAATTTTAGTTACCGGATTAAATAGAAATGTAAACTATAGAGTTTCGCTGAGTTGTAATACAGCGCTTGCAGCCGAGCCTGTCAGGGTTAGTATTTAATGATAAATAAGATTACATATTGGCTGAATAAATAGCAATAAATGGGTGTTAAACCTTACATTTTTATACTAAATTTTCCTCATGAGAAACTATGAACGCATCGAAAAAGCAATACGATTTCTTGATGAAAATTATCAACACCAGCCCTCTTTGCAGGAAGTGGCTAAGCAGCTGCACCTGAGCCGTTTTCACTTACAGAGGATGTTTAAAGAGTGGGCAGGTGTAAGCCCTAAGAAATTTCTGCAGTTTATCAGCCTTGCACATGCCAGGAAATTGCTGCGCGAAAACCGTACACTCGAAGATGTAAGTTATAATACAGGATTATCAGGCACAGGCCGGCTGCACGATCTGTTTGTTAATATTGTAAGCATGACGCCCGGTGAGTTTAAAGAGGGAGGGAACGGATTGAATATTGAATATCAATTTTACGATTCCCTTTTTGGTAAAGCACTGATTGCCTCTACATCCAAAGGTGTCTGTTTCCTCTCTTTTGTTTCTGATGATAAAAGAGTAGTGAAAGAATTGTTTGATGAATATCCCAAAGCTGAATTCACAGAAAAATCTACTGTTTTTCATCAAGATGCCCTTGAATTCTTACAGCGTCATCAGGAAGACCCGTCAGAGATTACCCTGCACCTATCAGGAACTCCGTTTCAGCTGAATGTCTGGAAGGCCTTGTTAACTATACCGTCGGGCAGCCTCCGGACATATTCTGATATTGCAGAGCAAATCGATAATCCAAAAGCGAATCGCGCAGTGGGTTCAGCAGTTGGTAAAAACCCGGTTTCGTTTATAATTCCCTGCCACAGGGTAATTCGATCAACCGGTGTGATCGGAAATTACCGGTGGGGCAGTGTTCGCAAAAAAGCCATGATTGGATGGGAGGGTGCAAAGAATCAGGCCAGTGGAAAAATCAATCTGAATTCTGATTAATATTTTCCTCTTTACCTGCATCCAGGTTTCTGGGTACCCTGATTGTTTCGATCATTTCACGGATATGCTCGGGAGGATTATCCGTAAACCTGCTGACGATGACAGCCACTGACAGATTGAGGAGCATACCGAGTGTTCCGATACCCTCCGGCGAAATACCAAACCACCAGTAATCCGGATGATTCAATTCGGGATTCATGAATGTAAAATAGATGATATACGAGGCAGTAAAAATTATGCCCGCAATCATTCCCGAAACGGCACCGTGTTTATTCATAGTTTTAGAAAAAATGCCAAGTAAAATAGCCGGGAAAAATGAAGCCGCGGCCAGGCCGAATGCAAATGCTACAGTTTGTGCTACGAATCCCGGCGGATTAACTCCAAAGTAGCCTGCCACTACAACGGCACCTCCGGCCGCAGCCCGCGCAATAAAAAGTTCTTTTTTCTCTGAAATGGAGGGAAGAAGTGTCCGCTTTACCAAGTCACGGGCTATGGATGTGGAAATTACCAAAAGAAGGCCGGCAGCAGTTGAGAGAGCTGCTGCCAGTCCTCCGGCGGCCACAAGGCCGATCACCCAGTTTGGCAGCTGGGCAATTTCAGGATTTGCCAATACCATAATATCTCTGTCTATTTGAAGCTCATTGGTGGCTTCATCCGGCGTATATTGAACCAGGCCATCACTGTTTTTATCATCAAAATTGATTAAACCGGTGGTTTCCCAGTTTGAAAACCATTCGGGAAGTTCGTTATAAGGTGCGTTATCCACGGTTTCAAGCAGGTTGGCTCGCGCAAAACTGGCAACGGCCGGTGCAGTTGTGTAGAGGATGGCAATAAATAGAAGGGCATAACCGGCTGAGATCCGGGCATCGCGAACTTTTGGGACCGTAAAAAACCGGACAATCACATGGGGCAGCCCGGCAGTACCAACCATAAGCGCTGCTGTAATAAAAAATACATCGATCGTCGATTTACTCCCGTCCGTATATGCGTCAAAACCGAGGTCGGTACTGAGCCCATCCAGACGATCAAGCAGATAGATATTGGGATCGGATGCCAGTGTGCTACCAAATCCGATCTGCGGGATAATATTGTTTGTCATCAGTATGGAGATGTAGATAGCCGGAACCATGTATGCAAATATCAAAACACAGTATTGGGCAACCTGCGTGTAGGTAATCCCCTTCATGCCGCCCATCACAGCATAGAGAAAGACGATGATCATACCGATGATCACCCCTTCAACAATTCCGATATTTAAAAAGCGGGAGAAGACAATTCCGACCCCCCGCATCTGGCCGGCTACATACGTAAAGGATACAAATACAGCACAGACAACAGCTACCATTCGTGCTGTACTTGAGTAGTATCGGTCTCCAACAAAATCTGGAACGGTAAATTTGCCGAATTTCCTCAGATACGGGGCCAGCAGAAGAGCTAAAAGAACATATCCGCCGGTCCAGCCCATCAGGTATACAGACCCGTCGCGGCCGATAAAACTAATAATACCCGCCATGGAGATAAACGAAGCAGCCGACATCCAGTCTGCGGCGGTTGCCATTCCATTTGCAAGAGGAGAAACCCTTCCCCCGGCAACATAAAAATCACCCGTTGAAACAGCCCGGGACCAGAAGGCGATACCGATATACAGGGCAAAAGTGAGCCCGACAATAAGAAAGGTCCAGCCTTGTATATCCGTTATATCTCGTCAAATTCAAATTTACGGTCCAGGCGGTTCATCAGATATACATACACAAATATGAGAATCACAAATACATAAATAGATCCCTGCTGGGCGAACCAGAAACCCAGTTTAAACCCGCCAATTTGAATTGATCGAGCCAGTCAACAAACAGTATTCCCGCTCCGTAGGATACGATAAACCAAATTACCAGGAGAGAAAACAGGTAAATCAGATTTTGCCGCCAGTATTGCTGAGCTTTTGTTTTCATGTAAATTGTTTGTTTAACGGCTAATTATAGTTAATAGAGAGAGATAAGGCAAAAGGAAAATTTAAAGTCATCAGAAGGCCGGAAATTTTCCAATTTAATATTTGGCTATTTTCATAATTGATGTCAATACACTATAATCTCAGAGTAAAACATCAAAGAAATTATGTATGGGCATATTTATCTGGTTGTTAGTGGTGGTAGCGGGTATTGTCTGGATGACTGCAAGAATGAAAATTCACCCGTTTTTGGCTCTATTATTTGGAGCTATAGTCATTGGTTTTGTAGCCGGTTTGTCTACATCCGGCCTGGCGGGTATCATTGCAGGTGGATTTGGCAGTACGCTACAGAGTATTGGAATTGTAATTGCAGCGGGGACCATCATCGGGGAGTACCTCGACCGTAGTGGCGGGGCAACGGTTTTAGCCAACAAGCTATTGAGATGGACGGGTGAAAAAAATTCACCATTAGCGATGAGTATGACGGGGTATATTGTCTCTATCCCAGTATTTTGTGATTCCGGTTTTATCGTTCTCTCTTCATTAATGAAAGCAATTGGCCGACGATCCGGGGTCTCAATTTCCATTCTGGCTATTGCACTTGCATCCGGGCTCTATGCCACTCATGTGTTTGTGCCACCTACTCCTGGGCCGCTGGCAGCTGCCGCAACACTGGGCGC
>JBBDMD010000187.1:0-2434 GCA_040878515.1 Balneolaceae bacterium
ACCTGCTCTCTTTAGGGGACTAAGTAGAACAGCTCTTTTACTTAATTTGAATTTGCTTTTTAACTTTATCTTCACTTTTATCAATAGAAATATTTAAGATTCCATCTTTATAAGTGGCATTGATACTGTCTTTTTTTACGTTATCTGGAAGTTGAAATGATCGTGTAAATGTACCGTAATGGGTTTCTACACGATGATACTGTTTGTTTTTCTCTTCATTTTCAAATTTCCGTTCCCCACTGATTGTGAGCCGGTTATTTTCGATGTTTAAATCGATATCATCTTTCGTCATACCGGGTATCTCAACATCAATGAGATACTTCTTGTTTGTTTCTGATATATCAATGCTCGGAGCAAATGAACGGTTCCTTGTTGCTACTGCGTCATTAAAGAATTCATCCATTATATCTGAGAATCTTTTCCCAAAAACATCTGTGTTCGGTTCTGAATATTTTAAGATAGCCATTTTGTGACCTCCATTTATTTTAGTTGATTAATTCACTTTAGTTCATTGCAACTGATGTGCCAAATCAACTATACAGAACATCTCTGCCAGCATTAACGCCCAATCCTGCATCATTTACACTATAAGTAACGAACAAAGACCCCTTGTCATTATGCAAAAGTCAGGATGACTGTTCAGGACTGTAAAAATGACGTTATATTTAAAAGAGAGGGAGATTGTGAGAAATTGAGATATGGAGATTTGCTTAAATAGCTTGAGTTTCTTAAATGCTTAATTAAATTCTATATCAACAAAATAATACAGTCAAAAACATGGAGAGAATACTTTCACATAAAGAGCTAAATGTATATAAACTGTCTTATAAACTTGCAATGCAGATTTTTGAGATATCCAGATCACCCGAAAAATGGTCCGTTTAGCAGAAAGTGATTCTATTCTCCCAATCTCCCAATCATTCACTCTCCAAGTCACCTATAGCTCTTATTCCACTCTTTTGCTACTAAAAATGCCATCTCGAGGCTTTGTTCGTAGTTAAGGCGCGGATCGCAGTAGGTTTCGTAGTTGGTTTCGAGTCCGTCTTCATTCAGACCGTTGGCCCCGCCAATACATTCGGTTACATTATCACCGGTCATTTCCAGGTGAACTCCACCCAGGTAGCTTCCTTCGGACCGGTGGACGGCAAATGTTGACTTAATCTCCTGCAGGATATCATTAAAGCGACGTGTTTTAATATTATTCTCCGTTGCAAATGTATTGCCGTGCATTGGATCGCAGCTCCATACTACAGGGTGGCCGGCCTGTTTGATGGCACGGATATAGCTTGGAAGATTTTTTTCCACTTCATCCACACCCATCCGGGTAATCAGAACTACTTTCCCGGCTTCGTGGGCCGGATTGATGGTGTCAATCAGCTTGAGCATTTTATCCAGTTCAAATGGCGGGCCTACTTTAATTCCCACAGGGTTCCGGATTCCCCTTAGGTACTCCACATGTGCCCCGTCCAGCTGCTGCGTACGATTGCCCAGCCATACCATATGGCCGCTCAAGTTAAACCATCCCTGTTTTCTGGGAACCCGTTTGGTTTGGGCCGCATCATAATAGAGGTTTAATGCCTCATGCGAGGTATAAAGATCCACTTTATGCAGAGTATTAAATGTATTTGGCGTGATGGTTTCCATAAAATTAATCGCTTTATGGATGGAATTGACCATCGCCTCATACTCCTTGTAATACTCGTTATTCTTCATGAAATCGAGTTCCCACTGTTCGGGATGCTGCAAATCAGCAAATCCCTCATCGGATAGTGCTCTTAAAAAGTTGAGAGAAAGAGCTGCCTTTTCATAGGCCTGTACCAGCCGCCTGGGATCGGGGTGCCGGGCTGATTCACTGGCTTCAAAATTGTTGATCAGGTCGCCCCGGTAGTTATGCATCTTCACACCGTCAACTTCCTCAAAATCTTTGGAACGCGGTTTTGCATACTGCCCCGCAAAACGGCTGACCCGCACGATTGGAGTCCCCATTTCGTGCACCAGGATGAAACTCATCTGGAGCATTACCTTCAGCATATTTACAATTTTTGGTGCTTTACATCCCTCAAAAGTCTCCGCACAGTCTCCGCCCCATAACAGAAAAGCTTTCCCATCAGCTACAGTTGAAAGTTTTTCTTTAAGGGCTTCTATTTCCCATGATGTTATCAGAGGAGGATACGAACGAAGCTCATCATAACTTTTTTGAAGTTTTTCGGTATCCGGATAAGGTGGCAATTGTTCAATGGGCTTCTGATTCCAGGAAAGCGGATGCCATCCATTACCTTCCAATACTTCGGGGATTTCAAGTGAGTTTGCCATGGTAGATTTACGGCTCATAAATATTTTATAGATGTTTTAAAGCGAACCTGAAAGATACACATCATTTTGAGAAATAGAATAATTTATGGCGAATAAATGATATAAAAGAAGATTGGAAGCG
>JBBDMD010000188.1:0-2432 GCA_040878515.1 Balneolaceae bacterium
GACATGCCCTGTTCCTGAGTATTAACGGCATCGCCGCTGCAATGCAGAGTACGGGGTAAAATCTTATTAATTATGCGGTAGCGGAGGGAGTTTATTTTGGTTGAGTGTAATTACTTTAATATTTTTTCCAAATTATCTCAGTAACCTTCCAATTTTAAAAATTCCTCAACGTCATTCAGGTTACTCAAATCTATGCTGGAGGTGGAAAGCTGGCTCGCAACATTGCCGCTGATGATGACATATGCATTAAAATAATTTCTCATCCTACCACAAAACGCCCAATAACCAAGGTTTTACCCGTATATACTACTACGTATCTAAGCCCCGATACGCTTCAGAAGGCGGCCTAAAAATTTATTCCCGTACACCTGCTCTACATGGTTCATATCTGCGATCACGATCAGCTCTTTCCGGCTTCTTGAGAAAGCTACGTTCAGCAGCCGCGGTACACTGAGTCCGTTTTTTTGTTCATCCAGCGGGCGCACGGAGTAGTGGCGGATGGAACCGCGCTGTTTCTCTCCGCTCATCACGGTATCAAAGATAATATACTCTTTTTCGCGACCCTGAAAGGTGTGGATGGTTCCCACCTCCACATTCCGGATTCCCGCATCATAAAGACGGTTTCGCAAGTCGTATACAACGCTTCGGAAAGGCACAATAATACCAATCTGTTCCATCAGAATACCCCGGCCCGCCATATTTTTCACCAGTCTCTCCACCACTTCCTGATGAACTATATTCACCGGCTGAAAGCCACGATTTCCTGTTTTCTGCTCCAGAAAAGGGCCATATTTAGAGGTATTCACCAGATGATACGCTCTTCCCGGATCTTCATTCAGTGAGCGCTCCTCAATTTTTTTTGTTTTAAGGCGGCCTTCATAAAATACGGTGCTGATGATATCGGCCAGTGAAGCTTCCAAACGATATTGGGTATCAAAAAAGGCTGTAAATTCCGGATTTTTGTCGTGCCACGAAAACAGCTCTTCACTTTTTTCGGCCCCGGAAACAGTGGTAAAAATATCGCGCTCTAAAAAATCCCTGGACTCCCGGTCTGTAGTCAGTGCGATGGGCGGAAGCTGCATGGGATCCCCCACAATCACCATATGCCATTTAGCATGAGAAGCCAAAACCATCAGGTAGGGCAGATTGGCCATCGATCCCTCATCAACCACAACAGCATCAAAATCAAGGTCATGAAACAGGTCGGAAGTACATACTTTTGCCAGAGTAGTAGCTACAAGCTGTTTTTTCCAGAGTTCAGCCCTGTCGCTCACATGGTTCAGGTCTTCCAGTTTTGCCTCAAGCAGCTCCAGCCCTCCGGCATCTTTAATTTTCTGATCTATCAGCTTCAGCTCAAGCTCCTGGTTTGAAGTTGGCTGTTTTCCATTTTTGAGCCTTTTTTCCATGGCACGGAGGGCGGCCTCGCGCCGGCTTAGCAGGTCTACCCACTCTCCCGCCTCCTCTTTTCTCTTCAGTGTTGTTTTTTCAATCTGAACATCAAAAGTAAGTGTTTCAAGTTCATCGCTTTTCAGTGCCGCTTCTCCAAACCGGGTCACTTTACCGTCCTGCAGCGAAATCCCGATGGTTTCCATCGCGTGCAGTGTACTTAGAAGCCCTACATCTACAGCACGGTTTGTATTGGATGCAAACAGTACTTTTTTACCCTGCTTCAAATAATTGGCAATGATGTACCCAAGGGTGTCGGTTTTTCCTGTTCCGGGCGGCCCCCAGATATAGAGCGTCCGGCGATTCATTGCTTTTCGGATCGCATCAAACTGGGCCTCATTTCTCATACCGTCCTCACTGACTGCCGCCTCCTCTCCAATGCCTGCACTGTCGGGGAGAAACAGGCGGTTTAAACGATCCATCACACCATTCTCACCATCCTGCAGATTCATGATCTCAGATAAAGTTCGTTTCAGAATAAAATCATTCTCCCACTCAACATTCAGCTGATCAATTGTATCGCCCGTATTTTCGGGGAAGCGCAGGGTCACCTCTTTGTCTTCAAATGAAACAGGATGCACTGTCCAGTTTTTTTTATCGCTTACGGCCTTTATCTCTTCGGCAAACCGAATGGCCGGCTGATAAGACTCGAATTTATAATCTGTGGCATCACCCGGAGCGGTATTCAATCTTTTCCCGTTAAATAAAACATCTGTTGATGGTTTTTCCTGAACGGTTTCAATCTCAGACTGAAGCGCTGTGACCGCTTTTTCTAAAAGTTTTTCGATATCAATCATATGGGAAACATTTCAAAAGTAACTTATCGATTCCTGCTATTTTAAAATTATAGAGGTGCAGCAAATTCGGGCGAAACGTAATCATTAAAACTAACACTTTCAGAAGGCAGTATCGAGGACTATATATCAATTTTATCGGCTATGTTGTTTATTGTGGTTAGAACAAGAATATCATTTTTTACATTATTA
>JBBDMD010000189.1:0-14948 GCA_040878515.1 Balneolaceae bacterium
ACGCGAAGGCGGCCGAACGGTCGGCGCAGGCGTAGTAACCAAAATTAATGATTAAAAGGCATTAGCACGTGGCAACACAACAGAAAATAAGAATAAAGCTTAAGTCATACGATCATAATCTGATTGATAAATCAGCTGAGAAAATTATTCAGACTGTAAAATCAACCGGTGCAGTGGTTTCGGGTCCGATTCCATTGCCAACTAATAAAAACATCATAACTGTAAACCGATCTGTTTTTGTGGATAAAAAATCACGAGAGCAGTTTGAATACCGGTCGCATAAACGACTGATCGATATTCTTTCTACAGGATCGCAAACAGTTGATGCCTTAATGAAGCTTGAGCTTCCATCCGGTGTGGATGTTGAAATAAAAGTGTAAGATAATTCCAAACGTACCATGAGTGGTTTAATCGGAAAAAAATTGGGAATGACAAGTATCTTCGATGAACTGGGACGCAGTATTGCGGTAACAGTTATTGAGGTTGAGCCTTGTACAATTACCCAGATAAAAACAGAAGAATCAGACGGATACAATGCCGTGCAAATAGCTGCTTTTGATAAAAAATCAAAAAGAGTTTCCAAAGCTTTGCAGGGGCATTTTAGTAAGGCCGGGTCTGAGCCTAAAAAAGTTGTAACAGAATTTCCTAATTACATTCCAGAAGGATTTGTAGCCGGTGATGAATTAACCATGAACGATGTTTTCCAAATTGGAGATCGTGTTGATGTAGTTGGTATATCAAAGGGTACAGGATTCACAGGGGTTATAAAGCGCCATAATTTTGCCGGAGTAGGCGGACAGACTCACGGGCAGCATAACCGCGACAGAGCACCCGGTTCAATCGGGCAGGCTTCTGATCCATCCAGAGTTTTTAAAGGTGTGAAAATGCCCGGACACTCTGGTAATCACAGAACAAAAATACAGAATCTTTCTATAGCCAGGATATTGGATGAATCAAATATACTGATGGTCACAGGATCTATTCCCGGACCTAAAAATGGCTTCGTAGAAATTCATAATAAATCACAGAGTGCATCCTGATGAAACTGACGATTTATAAAATTGATGGAAAAAGCAGCGGCAAGAAAGCTGATTTAAGTGATTCCATCTTTGCAATTGAACCTAATGAAACTGTTCTTTACGAAGATGTTCGCCGCATTATGGCAAACAAAAGACAGGGAACTGCTAAGACAAAAGAAAGAAGTGAGGTTCGCGGCGGCGGCAGAAAAGCCTATAAGCAAAAGGGAACTGGTATGGCCCGGCGTGGTACCATCCGATCCCCGCTGTTAAAAGGTGGTGGAACTGTATTTGGCCCCCGACCCAGAAAATATACCGTTCGGCTGACCAAACAGGCAAAACGACTTGCCAGAAAATCAGCCCTTTCTTTGAAAGTTACGGATGAGGCAATCACTGTTGTGGAAGATTTTACATTTGAATCTCCTAAAACCAAACAGATTATCGATATTCTGGATGCATTTAAGATGACCGGTAAGAAAGTGATGTTTTTAACGGCAGATTCAGATAAAAATGTATACGTGTCTGCACGTAATATTCCTGGTATTTCTGTACTTGAAGCGAATAAGCCATCTACATATCAGATTATGAATGCAGATGAAATTATTATTCAGAAAAGTGCGATTGATGTACTTCATAACAGTTTTGAACAAAAAATTGAAGAGGAAGAAGCAGCATGAGCATATTGATTCAGCCTTTGATAACTGAAAAATTAACGCGAATTCAGGAAGAGCAGCAAAAATATGCGTTTGAAGTAAATCGTTCTGCGACAAAGCCTCAAATCAGAAAAGCAGTTGAAGAACGCTATCCGGAAGTAAAAGTTTCGAAGGTGAACACAATCATCGTTCCCTCTAAACCAAAAGGTCGTCATACAAAAAGTGGTTTTGTAAGTGGCAGAAGCCGGGTATGGAAAAAAGCAATAATTACGCTTAAAGAGGGCGAAATCGATCTCTTTAGCGAAATTTAAAAGATTTTAGATAATGGCTACAAAACAGATTAAACCAAATACTCCCGGACAAAGACATCGAATTGCACCGGTATTTGATGACGTTAGTGTGGATAAACCACTAAAGTCGTTAACGAAAGGTATAGGCAAATCGGGCGGCAGAAACAACAGCGGAAGAATGACAGTCCGTCACAGAGGCGGGGGGCATAAAAGAAAGTTAAGGATTATAGACTTTAAGCGGAATAAGTTCGATATCCCTGCTAAGGTTCAGACCATAGAATATGATCCTAACAGAACTGCCAGGATTGCGTTGTTAGCATATGCTGATGGTGAAAAAAGATATATTCTGGCTCCGAATAAACTGAAAATTGGAGATACGGTTATAAGTTCTGAAAGTGCTCCTCCTGAAGTTGGAAATGCACTGCCGATGAGCAAAATGCCTCCGGGTACATTTATTCATAATGTGGAACTGACTCCCGGCAAAGGCGGACAAATATGCCGAAGTGCAGGAACTGTAGCCCAAATGGTTGCAAAAACTGAGAAGATGGTAACTGTTAAATTGCCATCCGGAGAAGTGAGAAATATTTTAGGTACATGCTTTGCTACCGTTGGCGGTACAAGCAATCCTGATCACTTTAATACAACCAAAGGAAAAGCCGGTCGTAACAGGTGGCTTGGAAGAAGACCCAGAGTTCGTGGCGTTGCCATGAACCCGGTAGATCACCCAATGGGCGGTGGTGAAGGAAAAGCCTCTGGTGGACATCCGCGATCGCCATGGGGTCAATCAGCAAAAGGTAAAAAGACAAGAAATCGTAAGAAGTTGTCGTCGAAGTTTATTGTAAGACGCCGTAAAACTAAAAAAGCTTAATAAGTATGCCACGTTCGTTAAAAAAAGGGCCTTTTGTTCACTATAAACTTCAGCGTAAAGTTGATGAAGTGAATGAAAGCGGAAAAAAGAAAGTGATCAAAACCTGGTCGAGGGGTTCAATGATAACTCCTGATTTTATTGGGTTAACAATTGCAGTACACAATGGAAAACAATTTATTCCCGTGTACATCACCGAAAATATGGTAGGGCATAAGCTGGGTGAATTTGCTCCCACTAGAACTTTCCGTGGACATCCACTTAAAAAAGCCAAATAAAAGAAAGAGTTTGAAAGATGGAAACCCTAGAATTTGAAGCAAAAGCAGTACAAAAGCATTTAAGAAAATCTCCCCGAAAGGCGAGATTGGTTGCAAATTTTGTACGTGGTGAACGAGTAGACAAAGCATTAAAGAAGCTTGAATTTGCAAAGCAAAGCTTATCCGTTGATGTAGCCAAAGTTGTTAAATCAGCGGCCGCTAATATTCGCGATAAGTTCGAAGAAGAAAGGCTGGATGATGATCTGCTTTTTATCAAGGAAATATTTGTGGATGAAGGCGTAACTCTGAAACGAATTCAGCCTGCACCTATGGGACGGGCACATAGAATAAATAAACGTAGCTGTCACATCACAGTAGTTGTGGCTAAGCTTCAGGAAGAAACTGTAACAGAAGAATAAACGAGTAAAACATTGGGACAAAAAACCAATCCAACAGGATTTAGACTTGGAATTATTCGCGGATGGGAATCCAACTGGTATTCCGAAGAAAACGAACCGGCAATGTTGCTGGAAGACACGAAACTTCGGGAATATCTGGCAGCCCGTTTAAGAAATGGCGGTCTTTCAAATACAGTAATTGAAAGAACTCCAAAGCGAATTCTTCTTACACTTAACACTTCACGGCCCGGTGTAATTATCGGAAAGGGTGGTGAGCAGATCGAACTTCTACGCGAAGAGCTGAAAAAAATTACAAATAAGGAAGTTCAAATCAATGTTAGTGAAATAAAGCGTCCGGAACTTGATGCAAGTCTGGTTGCCCAGAATATTGCTCAGCAACTGGAAGCCAGAGTTTCTTTTCGCCGTGCAATGAAAACGGCAATTTCTTCTGCGATGAGAATGGGAGCCAAAGGAATTAAGGTGAAATGTGCCGGTCGGTTAGGCGGGGCAGAAATGGCCCGTACCGAACAGTATAAAGAAGGCCGTGTACCGCTGCATACTATCCGTGCCGATATTGATTATGCAAACAAAACATCAAACACCATTTATGGTTCAATTGGTGTGTCTGTTTGGATCTTTAAAGGTGAAATTATTGGTGATGTAGACCTGGCACCTGGTACAAAAGCTGCCCAGGAAAGTGAACCAAGCCGAAAACGCGGAGGCCGCGGTGGTGGCGACAGAAATGCCAGACGTTCTAAAAGAAGAAGCAGAAATTAACTGACAGAATAAAGAAAGATGCTAGAACCAAAAAGATTAAACAGACGCCGTGTCCACAGAGACAAACTGAAAGGAAATGCCCAAAGAGGACATACACTTTCTTTCGGAAATTTTGGATTAAAAGCAATGGAGCCTAAGTTTATCACAGCAAGGCAAATTGAAGCCTGCCGTGTAACGATTGCAAGAACGCTTCAGCGCGACGGAAAAACATTTATCAGAATATTTCCCGACCGGCCTGTAACCAGTAAACCTGCTGAAACCCGGATGGGTAAAGGAAAAGGCGCACTGGATCATTTTATCGCTGTTGTTAAACCCGGCAGAATATTATTTGAAATAGCCGGTGTAAGCGAAGAACAAGCAAAAGAAGCACTCAGGCGTGCGTCTCATAAACTTCCAATTAAAACTAAATTTATTAAACGCCGTGATTACGACGGGATTTAATTAGAGGTAGACTATGAAAGCACACGAATTAAGGGACTTGTCACTTACGGAATTGCAGGCCAGATTGAAAGACGAAAAGGAAGCATTGATAAATTTTCGTTTTAACAAAGCTATTGCAGGGCAAATTGAGAATCCTGCCAGAATTAAAAATACACGGCGGGAAATTGCCAGATTGAATTTGATTATTAATGAAAAATTGGGTGCTGAATAAATATTATGGCAGAAGCACAAAGATCACAAAGAAGAACCAGGACAGGACGCGTTGTAAGCGATCGAATGGATAAAAGCATTACAGTAGCTGTAGATCGTCAAATTAAACATCCTATTTACGGTAAGTTTATCACCAAAACAACCAAGTATATGGCTCATGATGAAAAAAATGATGCCAATAATGGTGATACGGTTTTAATTATGTCGACGCGGCCACTATCAAAGCGTAAATCATGGCGTCTGGTAGAAATTGTAGAACGAGCAAAATAACGATCAATTTTTTATAGGTAAAACTGATGATTCAAACACAGTCTGTTCTTAATGTAGCCGATAACAGCGGAGCCCGAAAAGTAATGTGTATTAAAGTACTTGGCGACTCCAGACGACGTTATGCTCGAATCGGGGATTTAATCTCCTGTTCCGTAAAAACCGCTATCCCGGGTGGTAATGTTAAAAAGGGAGAAGTGGTATTGGCTGTAGTAGTAAGAACAAAAAAAGAAATTCGACGTCGCGATGGTAGTTATATACGATTTGACGAAAACGCGGCGGTAATTATTAACAAAGAAAACGAGCCTGTTGGAACACGTATCTTTGGCCCAGTTGCCAGAGAACTTCGCGAAAGAAATTTTATGCGAATTGTTTCACTTGCACCGGAAGTACTTTAAATTATATTGTTATGCCCAGAAAGTATAACACCCAGAAAAAGATAAATATCAAAAAAGGCGATGAAGTATTAATCATCGCAGGTAACGATAAAGGCAAACGTGGACGTGTGCTTTTTTCATATCCTTCCCGCGAGAAGATTCTTGTTGAAGGAATTAATATGAAAACTCATCACGAAAAGCCTTCTCAGGAAAATCCTCAGGGTGGACGATTGAAAAGAGAAGCTGCGATACACGTATCCAATGTAATGGTTATTGATCCGACCACGGACGAACCCACACGAATTGGAAGAAAACGAATTGAAGAAGAAGGTGGTGGCCGATGGGTTCGATATGCGAAAACCAGCGGCGAAATCATTGACAAGTAATTGAATAGATAAGATGGCTGAAGCAAGACTATATACACATTACAAAAAAGAGATTGCACCAAAACTCAGAGAAGAGTTTGGTTATGAGAACGTAATGGCAATACCAAAACTTAAGAAAATAGTTCTTAACGTTGGTTTTGGCGAAGCAATCAATGATGCAAAAGCATTAGATGTTATCGTTGAAAATATGGGTGCTATTACAGGGCAGAAACCTGTTAAAACCAAAGCGAAAAAATCGATTTCTAATTTTAAACTCAGAGAAGGCATGCCGATTGGTTGCAAAGTAACTCTTCGCGGCAAAATCATGTTTGAATTCCTGGACCGGCTGATTAACCTGGCCCTTCCAAGAACACGTGACTTTCAGGGTGTACCAAATAAAAGCTTCGATGGCAGAGGCAATTACACAATGGGAATTAAAGAGCATACCATTTTTCCTGAAATAGATATTGATAAAACAAGTCGTGTTCATGGTATGGATATTACCTTTGTAACTGATGCTCAAAGTGATGAAGAAGCTTATACTCTTCTCAAACACTTTGGAATGCCATTTAAAAAATAAATTGAATTAAAAGTAAAAAAAACAATGGCTAAAAAATCCTGGATCGCAAGAAACGAAAAGAGAAAAGCAACTGTAGAAAAATACGCTGAAAAACGGCGGCAACTTAAAGAAGCCGGTGATTATGAAGGCTTACAAAAATTACCGCGGGATGCCAGCCCAACCCGTGTACGTAACCGTTGTAATTTAACAGGGCGTTCGCGAGGCTATATCAGTAAATATGGAATCTCAAGGATTAAATTTCGCGAATTGGCTCTAAATGGAAAAATACCTGGAATTCGAAAAGCCAGCTGGTAAAACAAGGTAATATATTATGCAAAGCGACACTATATCTGATTTTTTAACACGCCTTCGCAACGCTCAACGAGCCGGCCACAGGCGGGTAGACATTCCGGCTTCTAAAATTAAGCGGGCAATGGCAAAAATCCTTGTTGAAAAAGGATACATCACCAGATTCATTGATATTGAAGATGGCAAACAGGGAGTACTGAGAATGTTTCTGAAGTATGATGCATACGGACAACCGGTTATTAAAGTGCTGAAACGTATCTCTAAGCCCGGTTTGAGAAAATATTGCGCATCAGAATCAATCCCTAAATCATATAATGGTTTGGGCGTAGTTATAATGTCTACTTCAAGAGGTGTTATGACTGATAAAGAAGCACGTAAACTAAACGTGGGCGGAGAAATACTCTGCTCTGTTTACTAATAAAGAAATTGAATTGATATGTCCAGAATAGGCAAGCAGCCCATTCCCCTAGTAAAAAATACAGAGTTCAGCATTGGTGCTGATAATGTAGTGACCATTAAAGGCGACAAGGGAACGGATACGCTGCAATTACATCCGGAAATTACTGTTGAAAAAAATGAGAACGAAATCGTTGTTAAACGAAGCAGCGATACCAAAGAGCATAAGTCTCTTCACGGCCTCTATCGGTCTTTAATCAATAATATGGTACTGGGTGTTTCGGAAGGATATAAGAAACAACTGGAAATTATTGGTGTGGGTTACCGGGCTACATTCTCAGGAAATGTACTTGAGCTGAACCTTGGATATTCCCACCCGATCTATTTTGTACCTCCGGAAGGTATTTCCATAGAGGTTGATACGAAAACGAAAAAAAATCCGATTCTTGTAATTACCGGCACAAACAAAGAGATGGTTGGCCAGGTGGCTGCAAAAATCAGATCGATGAGAAAACCCGAACCTTACAAAGGTAAAGGCATTCGTTACCTCGATGAACATGTGAGAAGAAAAGCTGGTAAATCTGCTGCTAAATAATTTTAAGATAATTTAGAAATGAAAAAGAATAAGGTAAAAACAGAACGCAGAAATAAAATACGAAGACGTATTCGTTCTACGATCAGGGGAACTGCTGAAAGGCCCAGACTGTGTGTATTTAAAAGCAGCAAGAATGTCTATCTGCAGCTGATCAATGATCGTGAGAATGCAACCATACTTGCAGTTTCTACAAAAACAGCTGATTTGCAAAAAGAATTGAATGATAAAACTGCAGTGGAATCAGCCGAAATTATTGGCGAAGCACTTGCAAAAGCTGCTGTTGATCAGGGAGTTAAAAAAGTTGTTTTTGATCGCAGCGGATACAAATATCATGGAATTATAAAAGCCGCCGCGGATGGTGCCCGTAAAGGTGGATTAGATCTATAAATACTATTGAATCATGCCTAAAATCAGAAGAAAACATAATATCCCTGCCGCTAATCTTAACCTGGAAGAAAAACTGGTTCACATAAACCGGGTTTCCAAAGTAGTAAAGGGTGGTAGAAGATTTAGTTTTAATGCAATTGTAGTTGTTGGGAATGGCGAGGGTGTAGTTGGCCATGGCCTGGGTAAGGCAAATGAAGTAGCCGATGCAATCCAGAAAGGATTTGATAATGCCAAGAAGAATTTGATTAAAATTCCTTTGACAAAAACAGGCAGCATCCACCATCAGATCGTGGGTAAAGCCGGTGCCGGGAAAGTATTGTTAAGACCGGCATCTGATGGTACCGGTGTAATAGCAGGCGGAGCTGTAAAATCTCTGCTTGATGTTGCCGGTGTGCAGAATATATTATCCAAATCTCAGGGATCTTCAAATCCTCACAATATGGTTAAAGCTGCATATGAAGCACTTCGTTTATTAACAGATCCTGTAGAAGTGGCTCAGCGAAGAGGAATCAGTGTCGGTAAAGTATTTGAAGGTTAATTCATACAGATTTTAAAATTCAGTTATCATGAAATTACACAATTTAAAAGCTCCGGCTACCAATAAAAAGAATCGTAAAAGAGTAGGTAGAGGACAAGGTTCCGGAACGGGCGAACAATCAGGACGTGGCCATAACGGCCAGAAGTCCAGAAGTGGAAGTAAAGTGAAAGCCTGGTTTGAAGGCGGACAAATGCCACTACAGAGAAGAATTCCTAAATTTGGATTCAAAAACCGTTTCAGGGTTGAATACCAGGCATTTAATGTTCAGAAACTGAATGATTTTATTGAAGCTGGCAGATTAACTGAGACCATAACGGTAGAAGAGCTGGTAAACACCGGTATTATTCAGAAGAAACAAAAAGTAAAGATACTTGGTACCGGCGAAATCGATAAAAAAGTAACTGTTGAAGCTCATGCTTGCAGTGATACAGCTAAGGAAAAAATTGAAGCAGCAGGCGGAACAGTAAATATTATCTCTTAATCAAAACCGAAGACTCTCAGCGGATCTTGTGTAAATGAGTTTAATAGAAAATTTTAGAAACATATTTAAAATCGAAGACTTGCGCGACCGCATTCTATATGTGGTTGGAGTGCTTATGGTCTATCGTATCGGCAGTTATGTTACCATGCCCGGTGTTGATGCAAGTGCTTTAACCACACAAACCGGGGATGCCTCAAGTCTGCTTGGCTTATTTGATCTTTTTGTTGGGGGTGCCTTTTCACGAGCAGGTGTATTTGCTCTGGGAATCATGCCTTACATTACGGCAGCCATTATCATTCAGTTGATGGGAGCAGTGGTTCCTTATTTCCAGAAACTGCAAAGAGAAGGAGAAGAAGGACGTCGAAAGATAAACCGCCTTACAAGATACGGAACAGTGGGTATAACTGCCGTACAGGCTATCGGATTTGGTATTAACCTTCTGGCCACTTCACCCAATGCAATTGTAGTGAGTACAACTGTATTCATTTTTACATGTATTGTGGTATTAACTGCAGGTACTACATTTGTAATGTGGCTGGGTGAGAGGATCACAGACCGGGGTATCGGAAATGGTATCTCACTGCTTATTATGATTGGTATTATTGCAGTGTTGCCTACCAATTTGATTAATGAGATTAATACGACCAACAATGCGATTATTATTATTGTTGAGCTGGCCGGGCTGGCACTTGTAATTGCATCGTGTGTATTGTTAACACAGGGTACACGAAAAATACCGGTTCAATATGCCAAAAGGGTGGTAGGCCGGAAAGTGTATGGCGGAACAACACAGTACTTACCGTTACGGGTAAATGCTGCAGGTGTAATGCCCATTATTTTTGCCCAGTCTATTATGTTTATCCCGAGTACAGTCGGAACCTTTTTTCCGGAAAATGAAACCGTCCAGTTTATGACCGCATGGTCTGCTGATTTTACGGGAATCACCTACTCAATCATTTTCTTCTTTATTTGTGTGTTCTTTACATTTTTCTATACAGCTATTGCTGTGAATCCGAAAGAGATGGCAGATACGATGAAACGCCAGGGCGGGTTTATCCCCGGTGTTCGTCCCGGTAAGCAAACCGTTGAGTTTATCGACAATATTTTAACCCGTATTACTCTTCCGGGCTCAATTTTTCTCTCTTTTGTGGCCATATTGCCGGCAATAATTGCGAGAATGGGAGTTACTCCGGGGTTTGCACTCTTTTACGGTGGTACAAGTTTATTGATTATTGTTGGGGTGGCACTAGATACCCTTCAACAGGTAGAAAGCCACTTGATGATGCGTCATTATGATGGATTTATGAAATCAGGAAAAATTAAAGGCAGACGCCGGGCCTGATGATATTTTTAAAAAGTGAATCTGAAATTGATAAACTCCGAGATGCTGCTCAGTTAGTTTCCAGAACACTGGCTGAAGTTGCAAAGGAAATTAAACCGGGTGTAGAAACCGGTACCCTGGATCAGGTTGCTGAAGATTATATTAAGAAACATGGCGCCAAGCCTGCATTTAAAGGCTATGGACCCAAAAATAATCCGTTTCCGGCTACATTGTGTATTTCAATAAACAACGAGGTTGTTCATGGAATACCGGGTAAACGGAAATTAAAAGAAGGTGATATCGTTTCTGTTGATTGCGGAGTAAACAAAAACGGTTTTTACGGTGATCACGCATATACGTTTATGGTTGGTGAGTGTGACGACCAGACAAGAACTTTTTTAAAAGTTACGCTGGAGTCGCTTTATAAAGGCATTGACCAGGCGGTACACGGCAATAAAATTGGCGATATCGGTTCTGCTGTTCAAACTTATTGTGAGAATAACGGATATGGAGTTGTCAGAGATTTAGTAGGCCATGGGATTGGAAAAAGTATGCATGAAGATCCTTCTGTACCCAATTATGGTAATGCCGGTCGCGGCGAACGATTAAGAACCGGAATGGCCCTGGCAATTGAGCCGATGATTACAATGGGCAGCTGGAAGATAAAAACACTGGATGATGGTTGGACGATTGTAACAGCCGATGGAACGAATGCAGCGCATTTTGAACATGATGTGATTGTAAGAGAAGGTAAAGCTGAAATTCTCAGTACTTTTGATTATATTACTGAGATCACAAAAAATGAAATTCTAGAAAAGCAGTATGGCTAAACAGGAGCCGATAAAACAAGACGGAAAGATATTAGAAGCATTACCCAACGCGCAGTTTCGTGTTGAGCTGGATAACGGCCATGAAATATTAGCGCATGTATCCGGGAAAATGAGAATGTACTATATAAAAATTTTACCGGGCGACCGAGTACAGGTGGAAATGTCGCCTTACGACCTTACAAAAGGGCGTATCACATATCGTTATAAATAAAAAGATCATAATACGATGAAAACAAAATCATCAGTTAAGAAACGAAGTGCAGATGACAAGATAGTTCGTCGGAAAGGACGAGTCTATGTAATTAACAAAAATAATCCGCGACATAAGCAGCGGCAAGGTTAAAAATATCGGAATAGTTTTATGGCAAGAATCGCTGGAATTGACTTACCAAAACAAAAACGAGGAGAAATAGGGCTGACCTATATTTTCGGTATAGGCAAAACAACTGCCCATAAAATTCTCGATGAAGTTGGTATTGATTATAATATCAAAGTTGGAGAATGGGACGAAGATCAGGTTAGTGCTTTGCGAAAGATCATCGATAATGATCTGAAAGTAGAGGGTGCTCTGCGTACCGAAATCAATGCGAATATCAGAAGATTAATTGAGACCGGGAGCTACAGAGGAGTTCGCCACAGAAAAGGACTGCCGGTAAGAGGACAGCGAACCCAGACAAATGCCCGTACCAGAAAAGGAAGGCGACGTACAGTAGCCGGTAAAAAGAAAGTCACTAAATAACAGTTAAAACCAATGGCAAAGAAACAACGTAGAGCTGCGACTGATAAAGTAGCTAGAAAAAAGAAGAAGAAACAAGTAGCTGATCCTAACGGAATGGCTTTTATTAAGGCTACATTTAATAATGTATTGGTGAGTGTAACCGATGCGAATGGCAATGTATTATCCTGGTCATCTTCCGGGAAGGAAGGATTTAAAGGGTCCAGAAAGAATACACCATATGCTGCTCAGTTAAGTTCTGAAACGGCAGCTAAAGCGGCATATGATATGGGGCTGAGAAAGGTTGAAGTATTTGTAAAAGGACCAGGTTCAGGCCGGGAAGCTGCTGTCAGAGCCCTGGCATCGAGCGGACTGGAAGTTGTATCTATTAAAGACAGGACACCTATCCCGCACAATGGCTGTCGCCCTCCCAAAAGAAGAAGAGTTTAATTTAAATATCAGAAGATAAATGGCACGATACAGAGGTCCTAAGCAAAAAGTAGCACGTAGATTTAAAGAGCCCATATTTGGTCCAAGCAGTGCTCTTGAAAGAAAACCATACGGTCCGGGGCAGCACGGAAGAAGCCGGTTTACCAGAAAATCGGAATATGCTATTCAGCTGGATGAAAAACAGAAGGCTAAATACACATATGGTTTGTTAGAGAAGCAATTCCGTAATACATATGAAAAAGCAACCCGTCAGGAAGGAGTAACTGGTGAGGTTTTACTTCAGCTTTTAGAATCAAGATTGGATAACGTTGTTTATCGATTAGGATTTGCAAGAACCAGACGGCAGGCGAGACAGTTGGTTTCTCACCGGCATATTGTTGTAAATGATCAGGTAGTAAACATTCCATCATACCATGTAAGACCTGGAGATGTGATAAGTATCCGTCCAAAATCCAGAAATCTTGATATTGTGGTTGAAACTCTTGAGAGCTACTCTACCAGCAGGTATAAGTGGATTGAAACGGATAAAAAATCCAAGTCCGGAAAATTTCTGAATGTACCCGTAATGGAAGAAATACCGGAAAACATCAACGTACAGTTGATTATTGAGCTTTACTCAAAATAATTTTAAACAGATTTATAAATATTTAAACTATGAACAGCTATAGTTTGCAGATGCCGGAAACACTAGAGGTATCCAAAGAGTCAGAAAATTTTGGGACATTTATTTTACAACCCCTGGAGAGAGGGTTTGGAGTAACAATAGGAAACTCTTTCCGAAGGGTTCTGTTGTCTTCGCTTCCCGGATTGGCAATCACCGCAGTAAAAATCAACGGTGTGGATCATGAATATTCCAGTATTGATGGTGTAAAAGAGGATGTATATGAAATTATACTTAACCTGAAACAGGTTCGATTCAAACAGGTTGAACAGAGTGGTGGGGTGATTAATCTTACAAAAAAAGGACCCGGTGTATTTACTGCCAAAGATATCAGTGAAGCAACCGCAGATTTTGATGTATTAAATCCAGAGCAGCTGATTGCTACCCTTTCGGAAGATGTAACTCTTGAAGTTGAGTTCAGAATAGGCCGCGGAAGAGGATATGTACCTGCAGAAGAAATGGCATCTGATTTTGAAGATGATGTAAGTCTCTTGCCTATTGATGCAATTTTCACCCCTATCAAATCAGTACAGTTTGATGTTGAAAATGTACGGGTGGGACAGCGTACAGATTATGAAAAACTGGTTTTAAATGTAACCACAGACGGGTCTTTGAATGCAAAAGAAGCATTAACTATTTCGGGTAAAATTCTCAAAGAACATATTGAGAAATTTATTACAGAAAAAATTGAAGAACCATTTACTCAAGAAGAAGAAGAGGTGGATGCAGAGAAGCAGCGAGTAGCCAGCCTTCTTAAAACAAGCATTGAAGATCTCAATTTAAGTGTGAGAGCATATAATTGCTTGAAATCGGCAAACATCAACACCATTGCTGAGCTTGTATCTAAAGATGAACAGGATTTATTGAAGTTCAGAAACTTCGGGAAAAAATCTTTGTCTGAATTGGTTGAAGTTATTGATGAAAAAAATCTTGAATTTGGAATGGATGTTTCCAAATATCTGGATAAATAACAGGAAAATATATTATGCGTCATCAGGTTAAAGGAAGAAAATTAAACAGATCAACATCACACCGAAAAGCAACATTACAGGCTTTAAGTGTGGCTTTGATTAAAGAGCAGCGAATTCGTACAACAGTTGCCAAGGCAAAAGAACTCAGAAGGTTTGTTGAGCCATTGATAACGAAAGCGAAGACCGACACTACTCACAACAGAAGACAGGTGTTTTCTGCACTGCAGGATAAACATGCTGTAACGGAACTATTTGAAAACATAGGCCCGGAAGCTATAGATCGTCCCGGTGGATATACAAGGGTTTTAAAACTTGGTTTTCGCTTAGGCGACTCTGCTGAAATGGCTATGATTGAACTGGTAGACTTCAACGATGTGAAGCCGGAGATTGGTGGAACCAAGAAGAAGAAAACCAGACGTGCCGGTAAATCCAATAAACCTACCGGTAGCGAAGAAGAAGAGATAAAGGCTAAAGAAAAGCCAAAAGCTGACAAGAAAAAAGAGTCGGCCAAGTCGGAAAAAACCGATGAAAAGAAAGAAGTGAAAGCAGAGAAAACTGAATCTAAAGCATCGGAAGAAAAGGAGTCTGATTCAGATTCCGCCGACGAGAAAAAGTAATTGGTTCAGACTGCAAAATTAGTCAGGAATTTATCAATAATTTCTTGACATTAGATTCGTACTATTCTTATATTGGAAATCTGTCCAAAAAACGAAATCAATAAAAATTGGATGTTTTTTGGACAGAAGAAAAGTTCTTTGAAAGACTAGGAAGAAGATATAAACAGATCGTTGTGTGAGCCTGGAGACTCAAAAAAGTGTA
>JBBDMD010000190.1:0-2421 GCA_040878515.1 Balneolaceae bacterium
TTTGGTGGCTCATCAGTTGGGACCCCGGATGCACTGAAGAATGTACTGAAAATTGTATCTGATCAGCAGGCCGATAGAAGGCTGGTTGTAGTCGTATCGGCATTTCGCGGGATAACGGATAAGCTATTTGAGATATCCGCCATGGCATCTGTTAACAACCAAGACTACAAAGATCTGTTAACTGAAATTGAAGAGCGTCATTTTGAAATGATCCGGACCATCCTGCCGGTCAGCCGGAGAAGTGATACAATTACAAAATTTAAAATGACCTTTAATGAACTTGAGGATATTCTTCAGGGAGTTTCATTGATTCATGAAATCACACCCAAAACACTTGATTTTATTGTAGGGTTTGGTGAGCGGCTCTCAGCCCAAATTATTGCGGACTACCTGGCAGAAAACGGCATTAATACCAGGTTTGTAGATGCCAGGGAGCTCATTAAGACAGATTCAAACTTTGGTGCGGCACGGGTTCAGGTATCTGAAACTTATTCCAATATAAAAAGCCTGGTAGACAGTAATAACGAGCAGGTATTTGTTGTAACGGGTTTTATATCTTCATCGGACAAGAACGAAACTACAACTCTGGGAAGAGGGGGGTCTGATTATACCGCATCACTTTTTGGAGCAGCTCTTTCGGCAGAGTCGATCGATATATGGACGGATGTGGATGGGCTTATGACGGCCGATCCAAGGAAAGTGAAGCGCGCATTTTCAGTGAAAGGGGCTTCTTACGAAGAGGCGATGGAACTTTCACATTTTGGGGCAAAGGTGATATACCCGCCCACTATTCAGCCGGCGCTGAAATCCGGAATCCCGATTTATATCAAAAACACATTCAAGCCGGAACATCCCGGAACGCTGATAAAAGATAAAGTTGATGGTGATCCGGGAATCATACGGGGCATGTCTTCGATCGACGATGTTGCACTGCTGACCATCCGGGGCAGCGGCATGATTGGTGTGAGCGGTATAGCGGCCCGGATATTCAGTGCACTTGCACAAAAAAATATTAACATCATCCTCATTACCCAGTCATCTTCGGAACACACGGTATCGCTGGCTGTACTTCCTGATCAGGCATCGATGGCAAAACAGGCCGTTGAAACGGAGTTTAGAAAGGAGTTGGAAAGTGATTTAATTGATGAAATTAAGATTGAAAAAGATCTTTCGATTATTGCCGTAGTGGGAGATAATATGAGGCAGATACCCGGTATTGCCGGCAGAGTGTTTAATGCACTGGGCAGAAATGGGATCAACATTGTGGCAATTGCACAGGGTTCATCCGAAAGAAATATCTCTTTTGTAGTGGATAAAAAGAATGAGCAGAAGGCGATGAATACGCTTCATGATGCTTTCTTCCTCTCAGGTGTAAAAACTGTGAATTTGTTCCTGGTGGGGGTTGGGTTAATTGGCGGAACCCTTCTGAAATTGATCAGTGAACAGGCAGAGGCACTTTTTAACGATTATCAGATAGATATAAACCTGAAGGGAGTGGCCAACAGCCGGAAAATGGTCATGAAAGAGACATCTGTTTCACTTACAGACTGGGAGGAGGAGTTGAACAACAGCTCTGAACAGATGAAGCTGGATCGTTTTGTTTCAGAAATGAAAAGTATGAACCTGCCGAATTCTATCTTTATCGATTGTACGGCCAGTTCTGAGATCAAGCAGGTTTACCAGGGAATTTTGGAGAAGAGCATCTCCGTGGTTACACCCAATAAAAAGGCGAATTCATCGGATCAGCAATTTTTTAATATGCTTGAACAGACCGCAGAACGGTACAACTGCGCATTCCGGTATGAAACTAATGTGGGCGCAGGATTGCCAATTATTGCAACCATTCATGAACTGGTTACAACAGGTGATCATGTTGAACGCATTGAAGGAGTATTGTCAGGAACACTGAGTTACATTTTTAATAGTTTTGACGGAAAGAAACCATTCAGCAAAATTGTAAAAGAAGCACGTGAAAAAGGGTATACGGAACCCGATCCCAGAGAAGATTTGAATGGGCATGATGTGGGCAGAAAACTGTTGATACTGGCCAGGGTTGCAGGATATAACCTGGAATTTGAAGATGTGAAAATCCAAAACCTGGTTCCAAAAAAAGCCCGGAATACCAAAGATGTAGATGAGTTTTTTAAAAAACTGCAAGAGCATGACGATGAATTTGAAGAGCTCAGGAAAAAAGCTGCAGATGCCGGAAAAAAACTAACCTACATTGCAAAATTTGAAAATGGAAAACCGGTCGTTAAACTGGAACAGATAGATGAGAATCATCCGTTTTACGGCTTATCGGGCAGTGACAATATTATAGCTCTTTTTACAAGGCACTACAGGGAAAACCCAATGGTGATTAAAGGTCCCGGTGCAGGTGCCAATGTTACGGCAGGGGGGATAATCGCCGATATTTTACGG
>JBBDMD010000191.1:0-2398 GCA_040878515.1 Balneolaceae bacterium
TAATGCTATGATCCTGTATCCCCTTTAAAAGAACAGTCCGCACATTGGGTAAATTTTCAGGATTCACTGTGGCCAGCGCCATCGCGTTGGGTTCAATCACTTCCGAATGAACAGCCTCCTGAAACCAGTTTTTAAACAGGATTATCGGATCATCCGGCAGATCTTCTTCGATGAGTCCCTTTTTGGTATACCGCCTGCGAAGGTCGGCAATATTTATATGACTCTTTTTATCCAAAATAGTCGGGCTCATTCCCCTTTTTCCATTTAATATTGCAACCTATGCTGGGTATCTGTTTTTCGGGAACCGGCTCCCCTTTTAATACTTTATCTGTTGCTTCCCGCAGATCTTTACCTGTAACCGGTTCATCATTTCCGGGCCGGCTGCTGTCGAACTGCCCCCGATACTTCAGTTCATGTTTCTCATCGAACAGAAAGAAATCCGGAGTACAGGCTGCCATATACGCTTTGGCTGCTTCCTGGTCTTTATCATACAAATACGGAAATGGATAGCCGAACTTTTCTGCATCTTCCTTCATTTTTTCAGGACTGTCGTCCGGATAGTTTTCAACATCATTCGAGCTGATTGCTACAATACCCACGCCTTTTGGTAAATAATCAGCAGCATATTTTACAAGCCCTTCCTTTATATTTTTCACATAAGGGCAATGATTGCAGATAAACATCACCAGGAGTGCTTTATTTCCCCTGAAATCTTTTAACTCTACATTATTCCCCGACACTGTATCGGTAAGAGAAAATTTCGGAGCTTTGGTTCCAAGTTCGAGCATTGTTGAATTTACGGCTGCCATAGTCTGATCATTTTTTAAATGAATATTATTCTTTGTGATCTTATTAACAGTTTATGACTGTTTTGCATTCAAATGCAGTAGCCATAAGATATAAAAATCGACCCAAGGAATTGTCATAGATCCATAATTCAGAGATCAATCAGTAAAAAAGGTTCATGATTTGTCTGATTAAATTTATTCAGAACAAGCTTAACTGATCGGTTTCAGGACGACGAAACAGAGAAGTGTTCATCGCCTTTTTCTGCCTGTTTAGCCCTAAGCGTTCTGAGTGTATACGGATCAACTGACGGATCTGATCTCCGTACGGGCCATCTGCACGGAATCGTTCACCAAATTCGGAACGGTTTAACTGTCCGTTTTTCATCTCTTTAATCCGGTTTAACACTTTATCCTTTCGATCCGGATGGTGATCCTCAAGCCATTTTACAAAAATATCCTTCACACCATATGGAAGCCGCACGATGTTGCAGGATACTGATTCGGCTCCGGCCTCTGCTGATGCCTCCATAATCGGGACAAGTTCATCATCGGTCAGCCCTGGAATCAAGGGAGCAATATTAACGTGAACAGGAATACCGGCTTCACTCAGCTCTTTCACCGCCTGCAAACGTTTCCGGGGCCGCGATGTACGGGGTTCCATTTTATCTGTGATCTCTTTATCGAGTGATGTAATAGACAAAACCACTCTCGATGCGTTAATTTCAGCCAGCTCAGCCAAATAATCGATATCACGTGTAACCAGGTGATTTTTAGTGATGATTACCAGGGGGTGATTACATTCTGCCAATACCTGAATGCATTTCCGGGTAATTCCCAGGCGTTTTTCAACAGGTTGATAAGGGTCCGTTACTCCGCTCATCACCAGCGTTTGGGGCTTCCACTTTTGATCCGCCAATGCCTTTCTCAGCAGATTTGGCGCATCATATTTCACAACAATTTTCGATTCAAAATCGAGCCCTGCACTCATGCCCAAAAACTCGTGTGTTGGCCTTGCGTAGCAATAACCGCAGCCGTGTTCACAACCCCTGTATGGATTTACACTCACTTCAAATGGAATATCCGGACTGTTGTTTCTGGAAATTATTGATGACGTATGATCTCTGAGAAGCTCCGTTTTGGGCCGTTTAAGAGCTCCTGTTGTTTCATCTCTGTCGTATTTGAGCTGAACGTCAAGAAATCTGCTTTTGGGATTTTCAGCAGATCCGCGTCCGTGAATGGGTTCACTCATAATTAATACACATATATTTTACATATAATGTATAGCCTTTAACTGAAAGGCACAACTATTTGTGATCGTCCGGTGAAGGGAAAGGCGTCTTTGTTGACTAATGCGGTAAGGTTTATCTCAATGATGTACATTTATGGGGTTTTTCATTCCAATCATCGTTCAAGAATCCCAAGGCCGAAGGTCTTTTATAACCCAGCTTGGGGCACCCGCCCCAAGCTAGTAAAGGTCAACTTCCCAATGGCAGGCTGCAGGCCTGCGATAGGCGGCATCCATAGGCGTACTTTACTCCCAAAAATAGTCCGGATTATAAATCAGAGGTTGCCTTCCTTTGGTTGAAAAGGTGAGGTGAACATAGAGTTTA
>JBBDMD010000192.1:0-14396 GCA_040878515.1 Balneolaceae bacterium
CTGCAATTCGTTGTAGGGTTCCCAGCTCGTCAGGCAAGGCCTCCAGGGCATCCAAGGCGGGTGTGAGCTGCTGTTTATCATTGGTCGCCTGCGTGAGGTGTCCGCCAAGGATTATATAACTGTCCATATCCACACTGCTTTGAAGGTTCCAGGCCTGCTGCCAGCCATTGGAACTGGTGAGCATGATTCTGGATTCGGAATCCGTAAAATTGACCTGATCGCTGCCGGTCGGACCCGGATCGGGAGGCGATGGCGGGCGGCCCGGTGTTTTCTTGCCCGTTCGTTTTTCTTTAGCGGCCCGATCAGCCATCTTTTGCTCATAAGCGGCTTTTTCTTGTTGGTAGCGCTCCTCGGCACGTTCTTCGATCATTGCTTTGGCCTGGCGAATCTGCTCCAGTCGGTCCTGGCGAAGAGCCAGTTCCTTCGGCAGTGAGTCCGTGTCAATCGACTCATTATCGGCCGCTTCGGCCTGTCCCATCATCTCAGCAACCTCATCGCTTAGCTGCTCCTCCAGCTGACAGGCCCGCTGCCAGCTCATGGCTTTATGTTTGCTGGCATTGGCGTTGGCCTTACTGCCGTCAATGGCCACATCCCCAACTTCTACCAACCCCATTTGGTGGGCAACTAAAAGAATTTGAGTGAACAGATCGCTAAGAGGAGCCAAAAACCGCCGTCGAAACGCGCAGATGGTATCATGGTCCGGATGCTGATTGGCCGCCACATATCGTACCGGTACCGACTCATAGGTAGCTGCTTCCATCTTACGGGAGGAAAAAATACCATTAGCGTAGCAGTAAAACAGCAGAGCCAGCATCATCCGGGGGTGGTAGGCGTCCGACCCGCTGCCGGTGTAGGCACCTTCAAGAGCAGAAATATCCAGCTGGTCAACAATTTCGACAACAAAACGAGCTAAATGATTTTCTGGAAGCCACTCATCGACAGAGGGAGGAAGAAGGTAGGCGGTGTCACGATCAACTAAGCGAAAATTGGCAGACATAGGAGCTAAAATTCTTTCGTTGCAGGTCGGCTAAATATAACAATTTACAAGCAGAAAGTCCGACAGACTCCTAGTAAATGAAAAGGAAAGACGAATCAAATACGTTCATTAATCCGTAACTCACACCGCAGGACTTTAAAGATGTTTATGCTAAATACTGATAAAGCAGCCTATTTTGCATAAATCAAAAAGAGGGCCGGTTTTTTTTGCAGATCGGGTTTGGGGGATGAACGCCATTGGTGCACAGATTGGGTTTTAATAAAAGCATCAGCCTGAGTAAGATTACATGCAATACAAAGATGTGATGAAGGGCGAAGTTTTTCTAAAAGAAGATCAAACAGTACAATATTTCTATGTGGTGTTTCCATTACTATTTGTGTTTGGTCTCTTGCAGCAGACTCCTCTTCGATCTCACCAATTTGCCGGATCCGTTCCTGTTCTTTTAATGAGAGATACCCATGGAATGTAAATTTCTGCCCGTTCATACCCGATCCCATCAATGCAAGCAGTATAGAAGAGGGACCTACTAAGGGCACCACGTTATAATCTTTTTCGTGAGCCAGTTTTACAAATTTTGCCCCCGGATCAGCCACACCCGGTGCACCGGCCTCCGACATGATCCCGACATCCTGATCTTTTAAAAACTCCAGAAAGCTGTAGATCTCCTGATCAGGTGTTTTCTTGTTCAGTACCCTGAATGTGATCTCATAATCGGGTACAGGATGTTTAACCCACTGCAGAAAACTTTGACTGGTCTGTGGTTTTTCCACTAAAAAACATTTCAGAGATCGGATCACATCCAGTGTGTGTTCGGGCAGAACGAGATTTTCCTTTCGTTTACCGATTGGAGTAGGTATCAGGTATAAATTGTTGGTCTTGCTCATCATGAAACTAACTTTTGAGGAGTGGGATAGCCGGTAATTTTTAGTGATTTTGATAGCCGAATGCCGGCAAAATGAAGTTAGGGCAGCATATAGTGCATTGCAAGGAGACAGCCAGATAATTATGGGGATATTTTTCAATGTCTTATTTGATCCGGTTCGGTATTTGCAATATTCTTATGGGGTATAACCAGTTTGAAAGCAGATCAGACATCATTTGTTTAGTATTGCTGTAATGATCCTTTGTACTTAATATTTCCTCTTCCGACTGAACAAATGGCCGGCCGGTTAATTCATGGCTGCACTATTTTACAATGTTTGCAACATCTTTTTTGTCCATTTCGAGATGAAACTGCAGTCCCACTGCCTTTTTACTGTATAAAAAAGCCTGATTGGGACAGATCTCTGTGGATGCCAGGCGTGTTGCATTTTCTGGCAGATCAAAGGTTTCGCCGTGCCAGTGAAAAACAACAGGGTATTCCTTCCTGTTTTCTCCTGCTGGCAATAATTTTGATTCACCGGTTAGCTGAACAGGAAACCAGCCTATTTCTTTCTCAGACGCTTTATAAATTTTTGATCCAAGAACGCTGGCGATGAGTTGAGCTCCCAGGCAGATACCGAGTACATTCTTTCCGTATTCAATAGCTGAAACAGGAGTATGTTCATGGAGTCAATATTTTATTTATAGCTTGACGAACCAACGAGTAAATCGGGTATTATTCATCAACCCGTTCAATTTCGAGAACTTCTTCGCCATCCCGAAGTCTGCTAAGTGCAAATCGTGACGCCCAGATGGAGATCAGAAATGTTACAATCAAACCGATAACCATCACGGCAATATTAACCTTGATAACAGTTAACTGCAGGTCGTATGTAGCCATAATGACAATGGGATTGTATGAGTCTGCTTTATAGCGGATGGGGATCAGTTCCGAATCCATGATGACCTGGGCCATCTGGACGGACAATGCAAGCTGTTCTTCAATTTCCTCGCCTTCGGAAGTTGTAAAGTTCAAAACTACATATCCGTTAGTTTGAGCCGCTATCTGTTTTACATCAAAATCAATGACTGAGGCTACATAGCTATCACCTTCAGCGTATGTACTTTGAATGCCGTTATACGTAAGCAGCTGATATGCACCCTGGAATATGAAATATGCCGGCAGCAGCCAGATTAAAAAAATGAAGTAGTATTTATTCATTGGAACTTTAGTTAGAATCTGATGTAATGGAGCGTTCACTGTTATTCTGTGCCACCCGTTTCATCTGATCAATCAAGGCCGGATCAAAAATCAGCCGCTGCTGAAAATCCTGGTGCATGTGATTGCTTGACATATGAAACCAGAATGCAATCGGCAGCCGGTCAAAAAAGATGGCCTGAACAGTTGTATCACCTGTGTATGCCGAAGTACCAAAATCCACGCCATTTAACAGGCCCATTCTGTTGTCATAGATTGCCCCGTAATCGGTAAAGTCGCGCTCAATTTCAGATTGTTGATTAATGGGCCATCGCATCCAATTTTTCACAGTCTTGCTTGCGGTTTCACTGACTACTTTGTTTTCCCAAAGATTCTGCAATACGTTGATCATCTCATGCGTGGTGATTTTTGGAAAGAGGATCATAGCATTTCGCTCTTCAATAAATGTGGTTCCAAGCCTGTTCTTCTCAAGAAAATCAGATGTTTCTTCCCGGAAGCTGTTGTCTGATAAATAGAGATTTGATTGTTCTGTGACATAGGCTCTCCATTCTTTATCAGATGAAGATTGCCAATAATCAATAAGGCTGTCGGAACTCATGTCTTGCAGGGAGGGAGATATAGCCAGGTAAAGGCCTGAAAAGGGCAGGGGCATTTCGGCTGTTTCCAGTCCAAGAATATTTTTAAGCTCTGGCCAGATATCACGATTCAGCTGCCACCACAAGAAGTCTGCTAAGGCAAGATCGTTGTATTCAGCCAGAAGTTTTAGTGAGTTTTTAAGCGAAATAGCTCCTTCTCTGATCCAGCCGCGCCGGTCAGCTTCATTAAAAGATTGTTTATGAACGGATTCATCCACCTCCGGCAGCTGATATTTGCTGATATCACTCCACAGTAATTCTTCATCCCCGGTAAATGTACCACGGTCCATCTCCAATGCGTAAGCGAGCAGAATAAAAAAGTTAGATGTGGTCCCCATTACCCGTGGCACATCTTCATGGTAGAGGATAGTGGAATCGGGATGGCCGATTACAATACTTGCCACGGATACATTTTCGGGGTTTTCAGCGATGAATTCGGTTAATCCACGTAAAGAGTAAGTTTTCTCAACCCATTCACTGCCTTCAGCCATTGCCTCCCGGTTTTCAAGAAACGTGGTGAAGGCATTCCAGTTGAGCCCCAGTACAAAACCAAAGACAACAATAGCTGTAACAATAAAAGCCGCAAAAAATTTGAATAGCCGCATGATAAATTTAGAAACCTTTATAGAATGATTGAACTTGTAATAGCCTGTAGGCAAATTGTCGTGAATCTTTCATGTAAACAAACGCATGGTATTCCTGTCTGTTTTCAGTAAACAGATCATCAAAGTACAGATCGTTAATCCGGTTATTTTCCAAAAGCACATATTTGTAGCTGTATTGGCCTTCTTTAATAACGGTATTTGTAACCCACCTTTTGATGGACGAATCAAAACGTAACCGGTTATCGTATTGAATGGCCCAGTTGTTAAAATCTCCCACCAGGTATATTTCTGAACCGTCAGAAAAGGCCAGCTCCGGATCAAACCGGAATGTAACATCCGCATACATTGCGTTCAGGTCTGCATCCTGAGATCCGGATGTATTCGTTGACCGGGTTCCAGAGGAAGAAAATCCACGTATATCATCTCTGAGGATTACTTTCGGAGGAATTTCTGCCGGATTAAATTCCAGGATTTGCGGATTATTACCACTTATGTTATTCAGCATCAGACTGTTAAATTCATAATCGCCAATAAAGGCGCGCTCACGGGCAAGTTCAAATTGAATATTTTCAGGGTTTGAAAAATCGAGTTCTCCGGCCTGGTAATTCCGTCCCCAGAAACGGTTTTGTACAAAATAGAATTCCAGGTCAAATTGTGGCTGGTCAACAAAATCCGGCGGGTTGTACCGGCTGACAGGCCTGTGAATAATTCTCATATTTTCTCTGGGTACGGGAAATGATTCGACAGATGATACGATTCGTCCTTCATTTTCAACCACAAAGAAAGGGAGGGTAAACTTGAGATTTCCCGAATCCGAATCAATGACCCGGATCATGTAGTTACCGCTTCGCTCAAACGAGAAGTTTTGATTCGGAAAATCGTACTGATAATGCCTGTATGACGGTCGCTGCGTCAGGCTGATACTTCCACCGGTTAACCTGTTTGTGGAAAACCCGCTGAGAAAAAAATCGGGTGGAAGGGATGAACGGCTCCAGTCAGGATTATGATGAGTAAATTCGATCCTGAACTGCCTGTTTTCATTTTCAATGATGTCGAAAGAGAGCCGAAGCTGTTCATTTTGCTTCAGCTTTAAAATAGGTTCTGATCCCGGGGTTCCCTTACGGAAGAGGTTAATTGATTTTATGTCATTGTCAGTAACAATCTGTCCGGGAACAGTAAACGCATTGCCGGGCTCTGAAACAAACGTACGCGGCTGATTTTGGCTACGGTTTCCTGTTGTACTGCATCCGCTTAAAAGCATTACTGATGTAATTGCACAACATGTTATCTTAAAGATAGAATTGACCTTCAAATACAAAAGAGGCGGGACCTTCCAGTTTAATTTTATGATATTTTTTATTTTTTTCATCAAAAGTAAAATGAACAAGCAGCACGCCACCCCGAACCTTTACCTGATAAGTGTGTGAGCCCTCATTCCCATTTTGCAAATGATGCCAGCCCAAAGCTGAGGCGATTGCGCCTGTTCCACATGCAAGTGTGAGGTTTTCAACGCCGCGTTCATAAGTCTGCAGGAAAAGTTCATTATCATCCTTACCGGAAATAAAATTTACGTTAGTGCCTTTGGGCTGATATTTTGGATGTTCGCGCAGAAACCGCCCGTGCTTAATCAGATCATCTTCCTGATCCAGTTTTTGGGTTTGTACCGGGCAGACGATATGCTCCGTATTTGTATAAATATTTAAAACCGCTTCGTTGGCCACTGTTTCTTCGATAACTTCGGTTACAAGCGGAAAATCAATCGTCACACTTTTTTCCTTTACCAGGGCATAGTAAACATTATCATGAACCCGGAAGGAGAAGTTTTTGGGTGATCCGATTGTAGCTGCATACGCCGCAAAACAGCGGGCGCCATTGCCACACATTCCCGCATCACTTCCATCCGGGTTTTTGTAGAGCATCACCAGGTCGGCTTTTTTGGAGTCATCATATTCAAGCGCAATAATCCCATCGCTGCCAATACCAAATTTTCGGTCACATAGAATAGGAGCCAGTTCAGCAAGCCGTTCTTCACTCAGTTTTAACGAACGGTTATCAAACAGGATAAAATCATTGCCTGCACCCTGCATTTTTATAAAAGATAGTGAAGTTCGTTGCATTGTATTAAAGTTCTGAGTGTGCAGGGAGATGTTTCCATAAATCCTGTGGACTGATCACCGGATCGAGGCCCCGTAGCAAATGAGCAAATCGTAATGAAAGAACTGTAAAGATATACTTTAACTGAACATTTTGATAGAGCAGTCCTTTTAAATGCTGAAGATGATCGATCATCTCCACCAGCCGGGCATCTTTCATCGAGTCGCAAAATTTTTGAATTATTTCCAGCTGATCAATATTTGTGATCAAATGTTCATTACGTGTTTCTTTGTAAATCAGAATATCGCGTAACAGCTGTTCCAGGGTGTTGCAAAGCGCAATTTGATTTTCAGTGTTCAGTCTGCTGTTCCAGTCCTTGATCATTTTTAAGAGTGCCGGCACATCCTGAGTGTAGGACAAGCGGAGAAAATTGATACACTCCAGCCGGATTTTCTGTATGGAATCTACATCAAAAAAGCGGGTAAGAGAGTAGTTGCCATCCGACAAACGGGCCAGAAATTCAGCATCTTTTTTTGGCACCCCATCAAATTCCATCAGACCCTCAATAATATCATTTTCAGAAACCGGCCCCATCCTGATATGCTGACACCTGGATATAATAGTGGGCAGCAACTGATCGGTTTTTGATGCCGTAAGCAGAAAGAGAATGTTTTCTGAGGGCTCTTCCAATATTTTTAAGAATGCATTGGCCGATTCTTTTCTCATCGTATCTATCCCGGTGATGATCACAACGGTTCGCCGGCCTTCATTTGGTTTGTATACAGTTTTTGGCCGGATTTCCTCGTGATAATAATCAATTGGGTAAAATGCCCTGCGATTTTTGGATGCATCGGCGCCTGTAAGGGATGGCCGGAGTGTAAAATCCACAATTTCGTACGGATCTTTTGCTAGTAGTTCGAGCCTGGTCACCAGCTCGCTGAAGTTAACTTTCGAAGGCAGAGGGATAAATACGTGAATGTCGGGATGGTTGAACCAGCTTGATTTTTTGGTTACGGATGTACCCTTCAAATCTGTGAGATGATCCACTCCGTTTACAGCTTCAGCAAATGCCAGGGCAAATGCGGTTTTGCCGATACCGTCTGGTCCGCTGAGCAAATAGGCGTGCCCCAGCCGCTCTGATTTAAGAATTCGTTCAATCTGTGTTCTTGCACTATGCTGACCTACAAGTCTTCGGTCTCCGAATGATATGTTGTCTTGTATAATTCCCATTTAATCTTCCCAAATAAAATCAAATAATAGTATACCCGCGGTAATGGTTGTCCCGCAATATCCCACAAGCGCAGCGATGTCGTTCCAGGTGGAACCATCCGGCCCGTCAATCAGCGCCATGGTTGTAATCCTTGTTAAGATAAGAAGCAGAGGAACCAAAAGCGGGATGCAAAGAACAGAAAATACAGCTCCTTTTCTATCCGCACGGGCTATCATAGCAGATATCATTGTTGTAACGGAGGCCAGTCCAAGAGAACCAAAAAGGATAGATAAACCTAAAAAACCGGGGCTGGTGATGGGCAGGTCCATCATCAGAATGTAAAAAAAGAATGTAAAAATGTGCAGGACCAGTAAAAAAAGAAAATTATAGATCAATTTACCGGTATAAACCTCAGCAGGACTTGCATGCAGCTGAAGAAGTGCCCAGGTTTTCTTTTCAGTTTCCTGCACAAAAGACCTCATCATCCCCGTCATGGCTGCAAACAGTATAATAATCCAAACCAAACCGCTTTTGGGTGTTGGGTTTAACTGTTGGGCCCTCAAAGTAAACAGAATAAGCAGCAGGGAAGCGCCGGTAAATGCTAGGAGAGTATTAAAAGCATATTTTGTGCGCAGTTCCTGGGTGATCTCTTTTCGTAAAATTGCAACTGATGACTTTATCATAACAAGTAACTAACCCGCATTTCTCACACGAAAATATTTTGTAAGATACTATCTATCTGATTGATAATACACTAGCCTGCATTTACAAACCAATTCAATAAAACATTATGTCCGATGCTGCAAAATTTGGTGAGAAGCGCGGGCTAAATATACAGATCTGCAAGGTATGAAAATTAAGACTTCGTGATTTCATTGTTTTCAGTAATTCTTTTGAAAGAATTGCACATAGGTTCCTATATTTGAGGGTACTGAAACAGTGAGTTTGAAAAGATTTATATGAATATTTATTCGCTTTTAGAAACTTCAACAATTTTAGCGAATCTGGAGGTTGATGATAAAGTTGATTTGCTTAATAAAATGATTGATGTGCTTAAAGACCAGGTATCGGCTGCTCAATTAAAGGAAATACGTGAATCTGTGTTCGAAAGAGAAGAGATCATGTCGACGGGTGTGGGGAAACAGCTTGCTATTCCGCATGGCAAGGCCAAATCTATTGATCGGAATTATGCAAGTTTTGCCATTCTCAAAGAAGCGATTGATTACGACTCTATTGATGATGAACCCGTTAAAGTGGTCTTTCTACTGGCAGGGCCGGAAGTGAAAAACAGTACACATATCAAACTGCTCAGCCGTATATCAAGATTGATGAACAGCAGTAGCTTCAGGGAAACACTCTCAAATTGTAAGACTTCTGATGATATTTATGAAGTTTTTCGCAATGAAGAAGAGAAATATTTCAATAATTAATACAATAGCTGATGAAATTGCAGTATGCTGTATTTTTATGTTTTTTCCTGACTTTTACCGGATTCCATCAGGTTGCAGTTGCACAGGAATCGCCAAATATTCAAAGCCTGATTGAGAACAGCAGCGCATCGAATGCCTTCTGGTCTGTGCAGGTAAGAGATGAAAACGGACAAACAATTGAAAACCTGAATGGCAGCAAACTGGTCAGGCCTGCCTCAAATTTTAAACTTGTCAGTTCCGCTGCATTTCTCTCCCTGCTTGGAAGTGATTATGTGTTTGAAACTCCGCTATATGGCCGGGGCGAACTCGATGGTGATGTCTGGCGCGGTGATTTAATCGTGAGGGGAATGGGCGATCCAACTATAAATGGTGAGTTTTCTGACGATGACCCTCTCTTTCTTTTTGAAAAATGGTATCAGGTTCTGGATTCTTTAGGTATACGTTCGATTGATGGAAATTTGATTGGGAATAGCGGCCTGTTTGATGATATTCCCTACCCAAGGGGTTGGGAATGGGATGACCTCTCTTACTATTATGCTCCTGAAATAGGGGCCCTTTCGTTTAATTCGAATGTGGTTGATCTGGAAGTGGTTGCCGACGGACAGGTAGGTTCAACTCCCTCCATTCAATGGTTTCCGTTTAATACTTCATACGTGGAATTTATTAACGAACAGATTATCACCCCGCCGGGAACAAAGTACGATGAATCGTACAGAAGAGTACTTGGAACCAATACCATTATTCTGCGAAGCACACTTCCGCAGGGTTATTACGAAACCGAACCTCTTTCTGTGATGGAACCGGACCTCTATTTTATCGATTCATTTTCACGCTATCTGGAGGCAGGCGGAATTGAAGTGCGTGGTCAGCTTCTAACAGATGATGAATATTATGACTGGAGTAGTGATGATTTAAAACTATTTGATCTGCACAGGTCTGTTCCGCTGCCGGAGATTGTGAATTTGATAAACAGGGACAGTAATAATTTCTATACGGAAATGCTTTTAAAAACTGTGGCTGAAGATGAATTTAACACCAGGGGCAGTACAGAATTGGGCCTCCGGCTGCTGAAGGAGTATATGCACAATACAGGGTTTGATACGCTCTCTGTAACACTTCGGGATGCTTCGGGGATGGCACCGGCTACACTGATTAAAGCTGATGACTTAAATAAATTTCTGGTAAATCTTGAAAAAGAGAGCTATTTCGATCACTTTATGAGTTCACTTTCAACCGGTGGTGTATCAGGATCTCTTTCACACAGATTCAGAAACAGCCCGGTTCGCGGAAAATTTTATGGTAAAACAGGATACGTTTCCGGTGTTCGTACATTAAGTGGTTATTTGTCAGCCTCATCAGGTAATTGGCTTACGGTTACTATTTTTACAAACAACTACACGGCAAGTACATCTCATGTGGATTTTATCCATGAGAAAATTCTGGAATATTTATACTCAACTTATTAACCATGGGTAAAAAACCACTCATTCTTGTTACAGATGATGAAGTCAGTATCAGGAATTCACTGCGTGAAATTCTTGAATTTGAGGAGTATGATGTGGTGGAGGCGGAAAGCGGTTCAGAGGCGATTGAACTGATTCAAAAAAAACCGGTTGATCTTGTTCTGCTCGACATTAAAATGAAGGGGATGGACGGTATTGAAACCCTGGAAAAGATTAAGGAGATCACTCCTGAACTCTCCGTAATTATGATTTCAGGCCACGGAACTATTAAAATTGCTGTTGAAGCCACCAAACTGGGAGCATTTGATTTTATTGAGAAACCCCCGGACCTGAACAGGCTGCTGATAAGTGTTCGAAATGGGTTAAAAGGAAGTGAACTAGTCCGCCAGAACAGGGAAATCCTGGGCGAACTGCATGGTGCAAAAGAAATAAAAGGGGATAGCCCTGTTATTCAGCAGATAAAAAAAACCATTGCCAAAGTGGCTCCAAGTAACAGCCGTGTTCTGATTACCGGGGAGAATGGAACCGGGAAAGAACTGATTGCACGATCTATACATCACAACAGTAAACGTTCGGCGGGAAAATTTGTGGACGTTAACTGTGCAGCTATTCCGGCCGATCTGCTTGAAAGTGAATTGTTTGGCCACGAAAAAGGTGCATTTACCGGTGCTGTTGAACAAAGAATCGGTAAATTTGAACAGGCCGACGGAGGCACACTCTTTTTAGATGAAATTGGTGATATGAGCCCGGATGCACAGGCAAAAGTGCTGAGGGTATTGCAGGAAAACATCATTACCCGGGTTGGCGGCACAGAGTCAATACAGATTGATGTACGCGTTCTTGCTGCAACCAATAAAGACCTTTTGATGGAAGTTGAGGAGGGAAATTTCCGGGAAGACCTGTTTCACAGATTAAATGTAATTCCCATTCATCTGCCGCCGCTCAGGGAGAGGAAAGAAGATATTCCAACTCTTGCCAGATGGTTTCTGTCAAATCTTGCCGCTGATGAGATCATGTTTGCCAACAAAACATTCAGTGAAGAGGCCATTAATGAACTGCAGAATCAAAAGTGGCCCGGAAATATTCGTGAACTTCAAAATGCTGTTGAAAGAATTGCGCTGCTCTCTAACAACAGCGTAATTTCAGCGCAGGATGTTCAGAATCACGTGACCGGTGGCAGAAAGGCGAAAAATGTTTTGAATGATATAATTAATGAAACAGATTCCTTTCAGGAGTATAAGGAAGAGGCTGAACGAATGTTTCTTCTAAAAAAGCTTGAAAAATATGATTGGAATATATCCGCAACGGCTGATGCGATTGATATACAGCGAAGTCATATCTATAACAAAATGAAGAAATACGACATAGAGCGTTAGGAAAACAATTCCGGTTTAAAGAATTAAATTAACTGAATGATATTATGCCCGCACAACTGATTGACGGTAAAAAAGTAGCAGAAATTACTAAATCTCAAATAAAAAAAGATGTAGATAACTGGGTAAACGATGGCAACCGGATTCCTTTTCTACAGGTGATCCAGGTTGGAACCGATCCAGCTTCATCCACATATATTGGAGCGAAAACTCGATCTTGTGAGCAGGTGGGTATTAAAACCGCTACAGCTCACCTGTCGGATACAATTTCAGCAAAGGAGCTCAAGCAGGAGATCAGAAAGTACAACAATGATGATAAAGTTGATGGAATTCTGGTTCAGCTGCCTTTACCTATTCACTTGTCTGCACTTGATGTAATTGAAAGTATTGATCATCGAAAAGATATAGATGGATTTCATCCGATGAATGTGGGAAGACTGGCGGTCGATCAGCCCACATTCCGTTCCTGCACACCGGCAGGAATTTTTGAGCTTTTTAACTACTACAGTATCCAGGTTAAAAGTAAACATGCTGTTGTAGTGGGCGCCAGTAATATTGTGGGATCACCGATGGCAATTATGTTATCAAGGGAAAATGCTTCAGGGAAAGCCACCACAACAATTTGTCATAAATACACAAAAGATATCACCCGGCATACAATTGATGCCGATATTATTATTGTGGCGGCAGGGCAGCCCGGCCTTATCAAACCCGAAATGGTTAAAGAGGGAGTTGTAATTATCGACGTTGGTATTAATCGCGTAGCTGATGAAACCACTGAAAAAGGGTACAAACTAGTTGGTGATTGCGATTTTGATGGCCTCAAAAAGAAAGCCAGCTGGATTACACCCGTTCCCGGCGGAGTGGGCCCCATGACCGTGGCAATGCTTATGAAGAATACACTTCTTGCGGCTAAAAAATCGATCTATCCTGATGCAAATTAATATGGAATTTCACATTTATCAGGAATATAAAACCTGTTTGAATTAATGCCCATTATGAAAAAAACTATCTCTCTTCTATTCATTTTATTTTCAATAATTTTAGTTTCTTGTAATCAAAATAGTACCATGTCTGAAAATCCTTTTTTTGCCAAAAGCAGCCTGCCATTTGAAGCACCAGATTTTAATGTTATTAGTGAGGAGCACTACCTGCCTGCATTCGAAGAGGGTATGAAAAGAGAGATTTCTGAAATTGATGAAATTGCTTCCAATTCTGAGGCTCCCACTTTTGAAAATACAATCCTTGCAATGGAACTGACAGGTAAATTGCTTACCAGGGTACGGAGTGTGTTTTATAATATGGCATCTGCGAACACCAATGATAAAATTCAGGAAATACAGTCTGAAATTGCACCCAGGCTGGCTGCCCATTCAGATGATATTTTATTAAACAAGATGTTGTTTGATCGTATAAAATCGCTCTATGAGCAGCGCTCAGACCTGGGGCTGGATGATGCATCGTTAAAACTCCTTAAAGATACTCACAGGGATTTTATCAGGGCCGGCGCAGAGCTGTCTGAACAGGAGCAGAGCAGAATGAGAGAGATTAACGAACGAATTTCTTCATTATCTACAGAATTTCAGGAAAATCTGCTTGAAATTACACGTGAAAGAGCTGTGATTGTTGACAATGAGGAAGAACTGGATGGATTAAGCAGTGATCGCATATCAGCAGCAAAGGAAGCTGCGGAAGAGAAAGGGCTTGAAGGGAAGTATCTTTTATCTATTACAAATACGACAAGGCAGCCTGTTTTGTCATTGCTTAATAACCGTTCCCTGAGGCAGCGGGTTTGGGAGGCATCGGCAAACAGGGGGATAGGCGAGGATAACGGGATCGACAACCGTCCCATTATTTTTGAACTGGTTGAATTGCGTGCAGAACGATCAGGTTTATTGGGGTATGATAATTACGCCTCTTATTCGATTGAACCACAAACAGCTCAAACCCCGGAAAATGTTCTGGATATGCTTACAGATTTAATACCCAATGTGATATCCAACACCGAACAGGAAGCTGAAGTTATTACGGAAATGATGCGAAGGGACGGGATAACCGGTGAACTGATGCCCTGGGACTGGGAGTACTATGCCGAAAAAGTCCGTAAGGAAAAATATGATATCGACGAATCAGAAATCCGCCCCTATTTTGAGTTAAACAGGGTACTGGAGGACGGTGTTTTTTATACAATGAACCGGTTATTTGGAGTCCGGTTTGAAGAAAGAAATGATCTGCCGGTCTACCATCCTGATGTACGTGTTTTTAATGTATTCGATAAAGATGACTCACAAATCGGTCTGTTTTATGCCGATTATTTTGCACGCGATTCCAAACGCGGTGGTGCATGGATGAACTCATTTATAAGTCAGTCTGGATTGTTGAACCAAAAACCGGTGATTGTAAATGTGATGAATATTACAAAACCTGCCACAGGCCAGCCTGCACTGATTAGTTTTGATAATGTAACCACAATGTTCCACGAAATGGGACACGCTGTACACGGGCTCTT
>JBBDMD010000193.1:0-3272 GCA_040878515.1 Balneolaceae bacterium
CAATTCCATCCAGAATTGCGCAGCACCGTTTACTCACCTCATCCGCTGTTTATCTCATTTGTTGAAGCATCATTAAAAAAAGCAGGCAAGCAGGTTAGTTTAAAAGTAGAACAGGCAACATAGTGTCTGTGAAAGATCCTTATTCAGATCATATCAGAGTGCGGGTATCTGCACTAATTCTTCAAAAAAACCACCTCTTAGTAGTAAAACAGAATACACCCTCCCGGGCTGGACACATTTGGCTGCCACCCGGTGGCGGATTGGATTTTGGCGAAACAACGGAGGAAGCGCTGCGGCGCGAAGTTTTTGAAGAAACTTCAATTGAGATAAAGAATGGCCGGATAAGATATATTCACGAGTTTATTGAACCTCCCTACCACGCGGTAGAACTCTATTTTTTGGTGGAGAGCTTTACGGGGACTCCAACTTTAGGTTCAGATCCGGAACTATCATTCGATCATCAGCAATTAACAGAGGTGAAGTTTGTGCCTGTCCCGGAATTAATGAGCATGAATTTATATCCGGAATTTCTAAAAGAAGCCCTGGTAAATGGAACAGTATGTGATGAAAGTATTTCACATTTCAAATCATGATAAATCAGTATCTTTGCGCAAAACAATGATATTATCCGGGTAAATTCAATACAATAATTTTAAAGACACTATGATTCGATATTTTATTATCACACTATTCCTCTTTTGTTTAATCAGTGGTTGTAAAGGTGTTCAGGATGGATTTTTAATTCACTCTGTAAACGGCTATACATTACAGGAAGGAGATTCAAAGAAATTTGAGGCTATCGCTGTGGGGAACGGAAAAGTGATTGAAACCGGATCAGCTGAGGAGCTAACTGAAAAGTACAGTGAATTTGAAACAATTGATGGGTATGGTCAAACCCTGTTACCCGGGTTGATTGATGCGCATGCTCATGTAATGGGATTAGGTTTCAGGGAACTGGATGTTGACGTTTCCGGGATTACTTCGCTTGAAGAGACGATAGAGAAAGTAAGAGAGTTTGCAGAAAATAATCCGGATTTGGAATGGATTGTAGGAAGGGGCTGGAATCAGGTGCTTTGGGATGGAAATGAGTTTCCCGAAGCTGCAGACCTGGATAATGTAGTAACCGATCGCCCGGTATATTTAACAAGGATTGATGGCCATGCTGCATGGGCCAACACAAAAGCTATGGAAATGGCCGGCATCAGCCGCGATACACCGGATACACAAGGCGGCAGAATTATCCGTGATACCAGAGGTAGCGCCACCGGAATTTTTATAGATGCAGCCATGTCTAATATCAGGAATATAATTCCGGAACGCACACCCATTGAAGAGGAACGGGCATTTGAATTGGCGCTTGAACAAATGGCCAGACACGGACTTACTTCTGTGCATGATGCCAGGACCGGAGCGGAAACCTGGCAGATGTATAAGAAATTTGCGGACCAGGGCCGCCTGATCACAAGAATATATGCCATGGTTCCGGGTACCGGTGAGCCATATGATGAAATGACAAAATATGGTCCTGTTGAAAGTTATGCCAATGATTTACTTTCCCTTCGAAGCGTGAAGATTTCTGCTGATGGTGCCCTTGGAAGCCGGGGTGCAGCCCTGCTCGATCACTATCATGATGACGACGGAAACAGCGGCTTGCTCTTTTTCAGCCAGGAGGAGATGAATGAAATGCTTTTAAAAGGTGCCTCCGATGGTTTCCAAATGAATATACACGCGATCGGAGATGCTGCCAACAGGCAGGTTTTGGATGGTTTTGAATATGTAACAAATCAGCTTGGTGATCAGTCCGACCTCAGGCATAGAATTGAACATGCACAAATTGTAGCTGTTGAAGATATTCCAAGATTTGCCGAACTGGGATTAATTGCATCCATGCAGCCTACTCACGCAACAAGCGATATGAATATGGCTGAAGACAGAATAGGCCGGGAAAGAATGGAAGGAGCCTATGCATGGCAATTATATCTCGACCAGGGTACGGTTATTGCGGCAGGATCAGATTTTCCCGTTGAAGATGTAAATCCTTTTTATGGTCTCTATTCGGCCTTAACGCGGCAGGATCACGATGGCATGCCGCCGGGAGGCTGGTACAGTGAACACAGAATGAGAAGGATTGAAGCTCTCAGGGCTTTTACAATCGATGCTGCTTACGCTGCGCACCAAGAAAATATAACAGGAAGCCTTGAACCAGGTAAATGGGCAGATTTTATCCTAATTGATAAAGATTATTTTGAAATTCCTGCTTCAGAGATTTGGAAAATTCAGGTAAATGAAACCTGGATGGCCGGGCAAAAAGTATATGGCAGATAGAAAGATGATTATTCGACTCGAACAGTTAAATCCAACGGCAGGGGATATTAAAGGAAATAAATCCTTGATTCTTGAAGCATTGAAAAATGCAGAAAAAGCAGGTACGGATCTTTTGATTTTGCCGGAAATGTGCCTTACAGGATATCCTGTGCTGGATCTACTGGAGATAAAATCATTTAAAAAAATCTGCTATAAAGCCAATTCAGATATCATTGCAGCCACAGGCGGTACGGCTCTTTTGTTTGGTTCAATTACAAAGAATAAAAGTAGTTATGGCCGGAAAATTTATAATTCTGCATTGCTGGCACGAAATGGAAAATTACTGGGGATAACACATAAAACGCTTCTTCCTACTTATGATGTTTTTGATGATCTGCGTTACTTTGAGCCAAATGGTACGTACGATTGCCTGGAACTGGATGGAATTAAATTAGGAGTTACCATCTGCGAAGATATATGGTATAACGAAAATGAAGTTCAGTACCATGAATATGAGATAAATCCGGCCCTTGAGTTAAAAATAGCAGGGGCTGATGCAATTGTTAATATTTCGGCCTCTCCCTACACCAACAAAAAGCATGATAACCGCGAGAAAATGCTGAGAAATCATGCTTCAAAGCTGGATCTGCCCGTTTTTTATTGTAATCAGGTTGGGTCGCACACAGATATTATTTTTGACGGTGACTCAATGGCTATTTCATCCAAAGCTGATGTGGTTGCCCGTGCCGGTGCATTTCATCCATCTTATACGGATATTGAATGGAAGCCTTCTGAAAATATTCTCAATTTAGTATTAGAAAAAAATGTTAATTCCAGATATCCGGAATCGCGGGAAAAGCGGCAATTTAATGCTATAAAACTTGGTTTACGGGATTATATGCAGAAAACCGGCGCTGCCGAATCAGTTGTAGTTGGCCTGAGCGGAGGTATCGATTCAGCCCTGGTTT
>JBBDMD010000193.1:3372-14376 GCA_040878515.1 Balneolaceae bacterium
GCTGCCGAATCAGTTGTAGTTGGCCTGAGCGGAGGTATCGATTCAGCCCTGGTTTGTGTGCTTGCGGTAGAAGCATTGGGACCGAATAACGTAACGGCCATCACCATGCCCAGCGAATATTCAAGCGAAGGCAGTATTACGGATTCAAAAAAGCTGGCGAAAAATCTACGTATCACACTCCATGAGATACCCATAAAAGACCTGTTTAATACATATATTAAAAGTTTAAACCCGGTATTTGGCAACCGGCCGTTTGGAGTAGCCGAAGAGAATATTCAAAGCCGAAGCAGGGGTACACTGTTAATGGCTTATTCCAATAAATTTGGCGATTTTCTGCTGGCTACCGGTAATAAGTCGGAATATGCAGTTGGATATGCTACATTGTATGGTGATATGAATGGTGCGCTGGCAATTATTGGGGATCTGTACAAAACGGAAGTATATAAATTGTCACAATGGCTTAATGAAAGCTTCTTTAAGGATGAAGTAATTCCCAAAGCGATACTGAATAAGGCACCCAGTGCAGAACTCAGGCCGGATCAAAAAGACAGCGACAGTTTACCTGATTATGAACAGCTTGATGGTATTTTATACCAATACCTTGAATTACAAAAGGGAAAAAATGAAATAGTTAAAAGTGGTTTTGATGAGAAAACAGTATCGATGGTTATAAAAATGGTTGACAGGAGTGAGTTTAAACGATATCAGGCTGCTCCTATTCTTAAATTAACTTCCAAATCGTTCGGCAGCGGAAGAAGATGGCCCATTGTTCAGCGATGGACTCATAACCAGTTATAATTTTTTTTATTAAAAATTTCTATCAATTTTTAACGTTTTCGATCAAACATTACATTACTACTATTAAATTACTAATTTACTTGGCCTGCATCACATCAAAATAATTTCATGAAACATCTATACATCCTACTTATCCTCATACTCGTTATATCTGCGGAATCCCTGCATTCTCAGGATCAACCTACTGGTGATAATGATATTCAGTTACCCGTTAAATTATTGCCATATTCAAATCCTCTGACGGAGAGTGATAAGACCGAAGTTAAGCAAAATCCTAGGGTTATAGGAGAAATGGATAAGGATATGCTCAGGAGAATAGCCGATGTGTACAGGATGCATGTTCTTACAATAGATGCGCAGCTTCAGGATGATTTGGTTCAGGCAGAAAGTTATTTGAGTGATGCTTTCGGGGCAATTCAATCTTTGATGGACGACTATCCGGAGGTTCAGAACAACAGGAGATTTGCCGAATTATACCGCTCAGTAATGGCCGAATATCAGGAATTTTATGGGATAACTGAACCTACGAATGAGGTGGAAGGAGATATATTTGCAATACAGGATGAGTTGTTTGCTGAAAAAGATGAGTGGATTGCTGAAGGGTATTCTCTTCCGGATAATATCTCATTTAACAGAACTGATGTACCACTGGTACAAAATCAACAGGTAAACCGACATTTGATGTACTACACTCTTCGGCGGCCGGAGGTGATGGAACGATGGTTAGAGCGTTCAGAGTACTATTTTCCGATGATGAAACAGATTTTTGAAGAAGAAGGCACACCTACAGAGCTTATCCATCTGTCTATGATTGAAAGCGGCCTTGTACCCACTGCACGAAGCTGGGCATCGGCCGTTGGTTTATGGCAGTTTATCAGGGCTACGGGATCCATGTATGGCCTTGAAGTGAACTGGTGGGTGGATGAACGACGTGATCCTGTAAAGTCGACTCGTGCAGCAGCACGTCACCTTAAAGATTTACACAACGTTTGGGGCGATTGGCATCTGGCAATGGCAAATTACAATATTAGCCCTCGCGGCCTGAGAAGAGCTATTCGTGCAGCCGGTGGTGAAGAAAATTACTGGGTAGCATATCCGTATCTGCCACGCGAAACCAGGGGGTATGTACCGGGTTTTATTGCAGCTACGATGATTGCCATGAACCCTGAAGAGTTCGGTTTCCAGCGAAATTACGGTCAATCCGCTTATTCTTATGACGTAGTGGATGTAGATGGATTGATGCCTCTTGATGATTTAGCTGCAGCTGCCGGTTTAAGCATCCAGGAACTGAAGGATTACAATCCCGAGCTTCTCCGCTGGGCAACACCTCCCGGCGATTCTTATCCGTTGAAGATACCTTCCGGAATCGAACAGGAATTTATAGCTGCATACCAGGAAATACCTAAAGATAACAGGGCACAGGAAATAGCCATGCACACAGTCAGAAGTGGCGAAACCCTCGGTTATATAGCCAGAAGATACGGGACCTCGGTACGATCTCTTTTTGATTCAAATGACGGGTTAAGCAGTACTATCTATCCCGGACAAACCATCGTTGTGCCTGTTGCGCCCGGTTCCATGGAGCAAATCAGTGCAGATCGTCCATCGAATCAGCCGGGACAAACAACCCGGACACGTGCAACACAGGTACAGGCTCCGCCAAATACCACGGCCATGTCATATACTGTTAAAAGTGGCGACACCATTGGGCATATAGCAGAATGGTACGATGTAAGAGCCTGGCAGATTCGTGCCTGGAATGGTATTCAGAATACCATTCGTGTTGGCCAGAGGTTAACTGTTCATGTTCCTACCGGCCGGCAATCTTACTACAGCCAGGTAAACTCACTGGCGTTTGCTCAAAAACAGGAAATTGAGCGGCGACAGCGTCAGGGTGAAGATATTTATGCATTGAGTTTTGATGGTGGTAATAACTCAGGCTCCGGTGAAACTGTGACTTATACCATTCGGAGGAATGATACACTGGAAGCTATTGCCAGAAGACATAATGTTTCTGTGGCAGATATTCAAAATCAAAATAATATAAACGGAACAAGAATTTACGCCGGTCAAACTATTACCATTCGAAAACGATAGAAAATGAGACGTTTTCTTAAACCTTTACCCATTCTGCTGATCGCATGCTTATTAATTGTATCGGCAGGGTTTGTAAAGAGTAATGATCTGTTTTTTCAAATAAAAAAACAGCTTACAATATTCAGCGACGTTTATAAGCAGGTTGCAATACGGTATGTTGATGAAGTACCCCCCGAAGCATTGATGAAGGTAGGAATCAATGCTATGCTCGATGTTTTGGATCCCTATACAGTTTTTATTGATGAAGGGGAGCAGCAGCAAATGGAAATTCTTTCATCGGGTTCGTATGGTGGAATTGGAATTGATGCCGGATACCGGGAAAACCAGATCGTAATTATTGCCCCGCTTGACGGATATCCGGCTCAACGTGCGGGCTTGCAACCCGGAGATGTATTTCTGGAAATAGATGGTGTTGATGTATCAGGCCTTTCTCCTGAGGAGGTTCAGCAGCTCACGATTGGTGATGTAGGCACCAAAATTGATCTTAAAATTGAAAGGCCGGGAATGCAGCAACCAATTACGTTCGAACTTGAACGTGAGCGGATCGAAATAAATAACATATCTTTTTCTGAATTTGTGGAAACTGACAGGGGAATCGCTTATATCCAGCTCTCAAGGTTCGGACAAAATACGGGAGAAGAGATCAGGTCTGCAATCCTGGATTTTAATGAGAGCAAAAATTTTAACGGTTTAATCCTGGATTTGAGAAACAATCCCGGCGGCCTTCTGAATGAGGCACTGGAACTGATTGATAAATTTATTGAACCGGGGGTTACAGTACTGGAGACAAGAGGGCGGATTGAATCGGTAAACAGTACGTATACCAGCGAAGAACCGGCTTTATTAGAAGATCTACCCGTAGTTGTTCTGATGAATAATGGCAGTGCAAGTGCCTCTGAAGTTGTTGCAGGTGCATTTCAGGATTTGGACAGAGCCGTAATTATCGGAGAAAAAAGTTTTGGAAAAGGACTCGTTCAGACGATTGAGCCACTATCATATAATACATCTTTAAAAATTACAATTTCGCAATACTATACCCCGAGCGGAAGGAGTATACAGTCTGTTGATTATTCGGATTTGGAAAGTGGAGCAGAAAATGGAGAGGCCGGAAACAACAGAAGGAAATTCCTGACCAAAAATGGCCGTCCCGTATATGATGGTAATGGAATTGAACCCGATCTTACGGTTACGAAAGCAAACAGGTCGCTGCTGGAAGTTTCACTGATGAGAGAGAACTATTTCTTCTTTTTTATAAATCAATACCTGGCCAATAATGGTGAAATTTCTAAAGATCTGCCTGATAACGCATTTAAACTGTTTGTGAGTTATCTGCTTGAAGAGGATTTTGATTTTATGACACCGGTGGATCAGCACCTGGAAGAGATCTCACAAAATCTGGAACAGTTTTCTCAGCCCGGTTCAGCCGAAGCCAATGTGGAGGAACTCAAGGCCCTGTTGCGGGATTATAAAATTCTGCAGATTTATGAGAGTGAAGAATTTATTACAAAACAGCTTCAATTTGAATGGATTGCTCAAACACAAAACAGGGAAGAACGAACCCGCAGAATGCTTCAGTCGGACGAAGATGTACTCAAAGCCATTGAGTTATTAAGTAATACAGATCAGTATCAACAAATTTTAGAACCTTAAATATTGGGTAAAGCAGATCTACATACACATACTATTGCATCCGACGGGTCGCTGACGACCGAAGAACTATTAAAGAGAGCGAAATTAAAAGGGCTGAATACCCTGGCAATTACAGATCATGATACAATAAAAGGGTATCTTTCCGGCAAGGTTATTGCGAAAGAGTTAAACATAGATTTGATTGCAGGCGTTGAGATTACTGCACTCTGGAAAAACCGGGAAGTTCATTTACTGGCTTATGGTTTTGATGATGAGGATACTGACTTTCTGAATATGCTTCTGAGGCAAAAGAGAGCGCGTGTTAAAAGAATGGCCGCTATTGTGGAGAAATTAAAAAAACAGGGGCTGGATATATCGCTGGATGAAGTAAAGGCAGAGTCGGGTATCGGAAATATCGGCCGTCCACATGCAGCCGCTGTTTTAATGCAAAAAAAATACGTGGGTTCGGTTTCGGAAGCGTTTATCAGGTATTTATCCACAGAAAAGCTACGCTCAATTACTACAGAATATGCGGAGATTAAAGAAGTTGTAGAAACAACTCATGCAGCGGGCGGTGTTTTATCATTGGCCCATCCGGGGCCTTTATACTCAAGTGATGAGATTGATGAAATACTTTCTGCAGGATTGGATGGCCTGGAATGTATACATCCCAGCCATAATTTTAATGTGCAGCGTACATTTGCTAAACTGGCGGAGTCGCGCGGACTTCTGATTACCGGCGGTAGTGATTTCCATGGGAAAAGAAAATCCGATTATGATCCTTATTTTGGAGTTGTTACCATTGGAAAACAACATGTGGAGTCGATTAAAAGAATGGCTGCAAGAAGGAAAAACAGTGTGCAAACGGAAGGTTAATCATGGTAAATAAATTAGATCTGAAAGAGATAAACTGGGCTGAAAAGCGCGTAGCGGTCGTTGCTTCAAAATGGAATTCATTTATTACAGACACCATGCTTGAAGCTGCCGTCGATTCACTGACAGCCAAAGGGTTAGCAGAAGAAAATATTTATACGATGAGATGTCCGGGGTCGTTTGAGTTACCTTTGGCCTGTAAGTATGCAATGGAATCATTAGATGTAGATGGAGTGGTAGCCATTGGAGTAGTGATTCGCGGCGGAACGCCACATTTTGAATATGTATGTGATGCGGTAACGCGCGGCATCTCAGATTTAAATCTGAAAAGCGGCAAACCGGTGGCATTTGGAGTCTTAACTACCGATACTGTGAAGCAGGCTCAGGACCGGTCTAGCACAGAGAAAGGGAACAAAGGTGCTGAAGCGGCAATTGCATTATGCAATATGATACAGTTAAAGGACTCTTTGATAGATTTTGGGAAATAAATAGTTCTTGAAAAAAGCTCATAATAACTCTAATATACAGAGCTTGAATTAGATCGTAATATTTATGTCTTCGGAGCCATTTTCTCTTACAGATAATATACAGACTGATGAAGATAAACATCTTCAGACAGAGCTGTTTGATACCGGGTCTATACCGCGGCATATTGCTATTATTATGGATGGGAATGGCAGGTGGGCTCAAAAAAAAGGTAATATTCGCCTGTATGGCCATAAAGCCGGCGTAGAGTCTGTTCGGGATGTTACAGAGGCCTGTGCACAGCTGGGAGTCGATTATCTAACGCTTTATGCATTTTCAACTGAAAACTGGAACCGGCCGTCTGCAGAGATAAATGGCCTGATGAAAATTTTAGTTAATTCGCTGCGTAAAGAGGCAGACCGGCTCAATAAGAATAATATTAAGCTTGTAACAATCGGGCAGCTTGAAAGGCTTCCTGAAAAGTGCCAGGGACAATTAAATGAGGTGATCGAACTTACCAAGGATAACGACCGGCTTCAGCTTTGCCTGGCCCTGAGTTATTCAGGAAGATGGGATATCACTGAAGCTGTAAAAAAATTATCAAAAGAAGTATTAAATGGTACCATTAAGCCCGAGGATATTAATGATCAGCTAATTGGTGCACATTTATCAACAGCAGAAGTTCCTGATCCTGATTTGATTATCCGTACAAGCGGTGAATATCGAATCAGTAATTTTTTATTATGGCAGTTAGCCTATTCTGAACTCTATATTACTCAAACATACTGGCCCGATTTCAGACGCGATGAGTTATATGAGGCAATAATTTCTTATCAGGAACGTGATCGAAGATATGGGAAAGTGAAGAACGGATATACGAAAAGCATATCCGCATCAGTTATCAATCAAATTATATCATAAACAGCAGTAAGAAATTCGTCACGTGTTCACATACAAGCATCTCTTTTTCTTCTCTATATTATTATTTGTTGGAATTTTATCTGCTGAACATGCAGCAGCCCAGGACGGATCGGATATCTCAATAGAAGATCCCACGCGGATCAATCCCCAGGAGTATCAAATCCAGAATATTACTGTATCCGGCCTGGTAACAGCAAGAGAAAGCTACCTGATCAGCAGCAGCGGGCTGAGAGTGGGTGAGACTATTACTATACCGGGTGAAGTTGTTCCGAATGCCATCCGGCAGCTATACAGAACCGGCCTGTTCTCGGATGTAGAAATTCTCTATGAACCTGTGAGTGGTGGAATCGATATTGAAATTATTGTTCAGGAACAACCCAGATTGCAGAGTTTTGAAATTACAGGTGTGAAACGATCACAGCGACGCGACCTCAGGGAACAGATGAACCTGTTATCGGGTTTTGCCGTTACCAACTCTGTAAAAGCCCAGGCATTAAATACAATCAAGCGTTTTTACAGTGAAAAAGGATATTGGGAAACCACAATATCTGTTCAGGAAGAAATTGTTGATGAAGCCAGAAACCGGGTTGCCCTTACTTTTGATATAGACGCCGGTGAAAGGACAAAAGTGAGGGTAATCGAATTTGAAGGAAATGAAGAATATTCCGACCGGCAGCTCAGGAAAGCTTTTTCGGAAATAAAACAGGACCGCTGGTGGAGGATTTTTAAACGGCACGTGTATACCGAAGAAGATTATGAAACAGGGCTTGAAAACCTGATCACTTTCTACCAGGACAGGGGGCATCGCGACGTCAGAATTGTAAGTGATACCGTATATGTTGACAACTGGAGGCGGGATAAAGATGGAGTCTTTTTTAATATTCAGATCGAAGAGGGGCCTAAGTACCATATCAGGAATATAGACTGGGAAGGAAATACGGTTTATACGGATGAGCAGCTAACCCAAGCCTTTGGTTTTCAAAAAGGAGATGTATTTAATCAATCCAGGTTTACTGAAAACCTTGAATTTAATCAGGACGACAGCGATATAAATAGTTTATATCAAAACATTGGATATCTCTTTTTCCAGGTTTATCCGGATATAGAAGTTGTTGAAGGTGATTCGCTGGATCTTAATTTTGAACTGTCAGAAGGTGAAATTGCAACTATCCGTGAAGTATCATTCAGCGGAAATCAAAAAACACATGATGATGTTGTACGCCGAACTATCAGAACGGTGCCCGGGCAGACATACAGCCGCTCGGCTATTGTAAGAACTATCCGGGAACTGGGACAACTGGGTTATTTTAGTCCGGAAGGGATTGAGCCTGATTTGCTTCCAGATCCGGAAGCAAATGTGGTGGATATTAGTTACAGTCTGGATGAGTCGCAGGGATCGGACAACTTTGAATTTTCAGGCGGCTTTGGTGGTCGTCAGATAGGGATTATCCTTGCGGCAAGAGTAAATTTCAATAATTTTTCTGCACAGCGAATGTTTGAACCCGGCGGTTGGAATCCGATTCCTTCAGGCGATGGACAAAAACTCTCATTAGGAGTACAGGTTACCGGACGTGGTTATCAAAGCTACAATTTTAGCTTTAATGAACCGTGGTTCAGAGGCAAGCCAACATCATTGGGTGTGAGCTTGTCATACGACTTTCTGAATTTCAGGAATAGAGGCCCCAGTAGCTTAAATCGCCAGAATGAGTTGTTTTCTGCCAGTGTAAGTATGGGGCGGCGGTTACAATGGCCGGATGACTTTTTCTCCCAACAGTTTGTATTAACTTATAATCTCTTTAATGTGAGCGGTTTCCGTGGTATTTTTGAAGATGGAAAAGCCGATCTGATAACGCTGCGTCACATTCTGGAACGAAACAGTACGGATAACCCGATTTCACCGAGTACCGGGTCTAAAATTAATTTTTCAGCTGAGGTTGCGCTGCCATTACCCGGATTTGCACAGTTTTATAAATTGAAATCATCATATCAGCACCATTATACGGTAGTTGGAAAACTTGTTCTGACTTCAATCGCTGAATATGGTTATATGGGATATTTCAGAGAATCTGATCAGAGCAATTTCCAGAGATTCTTTCTGGGGGGTACAGCAATTCAGCAGCGACAAAGCTTTTTAAATGATAATATTGACCTTCGGGGTTTTCCGGGCGGTTTTGGAGGCGTTATATCTCCGGTTGATCAAAATCAAAACCTGATTGGCGGACGCGTGTATAATAAATACTCACTTGAGTTACGTTATCCCGCCGTGAGTTCAGAACAATTACAGCTGATTCCCTATGCATTCTTTGATGCAGGGAATGCATTTACCGATTTAAATGATTTCGATCCATTTAGAATTAAACGCGCAACCGGTTTTGGAGCCCGCATTTTCCTGCCAATACTTGGTTTGGTTGATATAAGTTACGGATATCGGCTCGACGGTACTGAACCATCAGTTGATAATACAACCGGACTCAGGCCAGGGGAATGGGAGTTCTTATTTAATATTGGCGCACCATTTTAAAAAACATGTTGAGAAACGGGATATATACTGTCTTCGTAATTTTATTGTCTATACCGGCAGTTTTGGAGGCGCAAGACCAGAAAATCGGATTTATCGATTCGGATATTATTTTGCAAAGTATGCCAGAATATTCCGGTATAGAACAGCGTTTAGAATTGCTTAGTGAGAACTGGCAACAGGAAATAAACGAGCTGGAAGATGAAATTGAAGAACTTGAACGGGATTTTGAAGCCAGGGAAATACTATTTACTGAAGAGGTACGGGAAGAAAGAATGAATGAAATTACCCAGAAAAAACGGGAATTGGATCTCCTGATTGAGGAAAAATTCGGGCCGCAAGGTGAATATTTCACAACTCAATCCGAATTGCTGGAACCCATCCAGCGCAGTATATTTGAAGCTTTAAATAGTGTGGCAGATAGGGAATCATACGACTTTGTGTTCGACAGAGCACAAGAAACTCGCTTTCTCTTCATCCGCCAGCAATGGAACCTCACAGAAGAAGTGATGTTAGAGTTGGGGCTGGATGTGGATTCAGTGAGTAACTGATTGATGTATAAATAACAAAGATGGTGGCTTAAATAAATAATATAAATATGAAACAAATTATTACAACAATACTGTTCATTTTACTTCCGGTTATAGCTTCGGCACAGCTGTCGGTGGGGATAATGAATCCGGACGAAGTATTAAATGCTCTGCCGGAAACAGCCCGGGTTGAAGCAGAAATTGAAGAGTTTATTGAACAAACTCAATCATCATTTCAAGCAGATTATCAAAGCTGGATCAACGACCTGACTCAGTTCTCGCAGCAGGTTGAAGAAGGCCAGCTCAGTGAAGAAGAGCAGGCCAGGCAAGAAGAACGGCTTGCAGAAAGACAGGAAACTCTGAATAGCAGAAGAACCAGAATGCAGCAACAGATTCAGCAAAGACAATCAGAACTTTTTAACCCGCTGTTATCACGAGTTGAGCAGGCAATGGGAGAGGTATCCGAGGAAATGGGCCTTGATTTCGTAATTAATAAAACTTCAAATACCGGAGATCCCATTGTTTATTTCTCTTCTCAGCGTGGTGTCGATATCACTGAACGCGTCATCGAAAAACTTACTCAGAACTAATACGAACCTTAAAAAATCATGAAAAAAATAAATATTTTTAGTTTTATCATCCTAATTGCACTCTCAACGCTTATGGCTGCACCGTCGGTCCAGGCACAAGACATGAAAATTGGGTTCGTAGAGCCAAGAGCAATTCTTGAAAGAATGCCGGAAATGCGGGCCGTTCAGCAGAGACTGCAAAATTTTGCAGAAAGAAAACAAAATGAATTATCAGAAAAAGAGCGAGAGCTTCAAACTGAAATTGAATTGTACCAGCAAAAGGTTGGTGTAATTTCAGAACAGGCTCAGCAACAGGAAGAAGCACGCTTAGGTGAACTGGAAACCGAATTCAGACAGTTGCAAAGTACTGCACAGCAGGAACTCCAGGAACAGCGTGCTAATTTGATGGCTCCATTGCTGCAGCAGATTCAGGAATCCATAAATACGGTAGCAACAAATAGAGGATTGGATTATGTATTGAACACCACAACTTCAACCGGAGATGTGATTATTCTTTATGTATCTCCACAGGTACAGGAAGAGTTCGATATTACAGATGCTGTGATGCAGGATCTGGGAATCTGATCTGTTCACTTATTTAATC
>JBBDMD010000194.1:0-2352 GCA_040878515.1 Balneolaceae bacterium
CTGGAGATGAATACCCGGCTGCAGGTAGAGCATCCGGTTACCGAACTGATTACCGGCCTGGACCTTGTAAGCCTGCAGATAGATATCGCCGGGGGGGATCCATTGCCCTTTAAACAAAGTGAGGTCACCTGTAACGGCCATGCGATTGAGTGCAGAATCTATGCGGAAGATCCTGCAGATGGATTTTTGCCGAGTACCGGAAAGCTGATGAAGCACAGAATTCCGTCCGGACCGGGAATCCGGGTCGATTCCGGGGTGGAAGAGGGCCAGGATGTAACCATCAATTATGACCCGATGATTGCCAAACTTTGTGCTCATGCACCTGACCGCAGGCTGGCGATCCAAAAAATGCTTCGAGCTCTCAGCGAGTATGAAATAGCAGGAGTGGAAACAACCATTCCTTTTTGTGAATATACTCTCTCTCACAACTCTTTTGCGGAAGGGAATTACGACACACACTTTGTGGGCGACCATTTTGAACCGTCTGAAGCGTTTGCCCTTACTGAAGATGAGGAACAGGCCGGTGCAATTGTTGCCGCGCTTTTGAAACAAAAAACCGGAAATAATTTCCGGTCCGGTCCCAAACCTGAAAGCCTGCCAGTAAGTAACTGGTGGCAAAACCGAAGATAAGCTATCCTGTTTTGAAATCAGATCAGAAATTATTTAATCAACTTGAAAAACTGCTGACCGAACAGCGGAACCCGGAAAGCCTTCGGATTGATGTGGCAGACAGCCGCGAAATTGTAAGGATCATTAATAATGAGGACAAAAAAGTTGCAGAAAGCATTGAGGCCCGACTTGATACGATTGCCGAAGCCATTGATGCCATTGTTGAAGGATTGAAAAAGGGCGGAAGGCTGCTCTATTTTGGAGCCGGGACCAGCGGCCGGCTTGGGGTTTTGGATGCTGCCGAATGTCCGCCAACTTTTGGTACGGACCCTAAAACCGTACAGGGATATATTGCAGGCGGGAGGGAAGCAATGTTCAGGGCGCAGGAAGGCGCTGAAGATCATGAAGAGAACGGTGTGGATGCAATCCGTGAAATCAATATAACCCGTAACGATATTATTGTTGGGCTGGCTGCAAGCGGCCGCACTCCGTATGTGCATGGCGCATTAAAAGAAGCCCAGAGCTTCGGATGCAAAACCATTTTTATAACCACAGTATCCGGCGAGCAGGTGGATGCCGATTTAAAAGCAGACTATATGATAGACGTGCCAGTAGGCCCGGAAGTGATTATGGGAAGCACGCGGATGAAAAGTGCAACGGCACAGAAAATGATATTGAATATGCTCTCAACAGGGGCAATGATCCGGCTGGGAAAAATATATCAGAATGTAATGGTAGACCTGCAGCTGACCAATAAAAAACTCGAAGAGAGAGCCCGTCGAATCGTAATGATGTTTGCTGAATGTTCATATGAAGAGTCGGGGGAGTGGCTGGATAAAGCCGGTAGTCATGTTAAAACAGCTTTGGTGATGGCAATGACCGGCCTGTCAAAAGAGGATGCTGTTGACAACCTGAACCGGCACGATGGGTTTATCCAAAAAGTTATAAATGAAATAGAAAAATAAAATCTATTGGAAGGGGTTATCATTTCGTATTTTTCATTCTTAGATAAAATTACAGGCTGCATCCCCGAAACCATTGTCAACATCAGAAAAAAATAGAAGATTAACGGAACCCCGTTACAGGCATCGAGTGCTTGTTAGTATGTTGATTGTTCAAATATTGCTGATTCTTCTGATCCGATTCTGGCCGGAGTATGAAACTTCGGATGAATTTTCATTCGATGAGCCGCCACAGCAGCCGGTATTGATTGATGAGATCGAAATTACCCGTCAGCAGACATCTCCGCCGCCTCCGCCTAAACCTCAGTTTCCCAATCCTCAGCCTACAGATGAAATCATAGAGGTAGAATTTGAAATAGATGCAGATCTGGATCTGCCTGAAATGCCAAAACTGGAGCCCGGTTTTGGTACCGGATCCTCCGGCGATGAAGAGCAGATTGTCAGTAATCCGCAAATTCCACCAACTGTAGTCCGTATCGTAGAGGCTACAGCCCCGAAATCTGTTCCCGAAGAGTACAAAGGCAACCTGGAGATGATTGTCAATTTTTTAGTAGATTCAAATGGCGAGGTGGAAGAGGTAAGTATACTGGAGATCCGGCTTTATTCTTCATCAGGTGATGAATATGAAACCCTGCCTTATGTACAGTATGGCTTGATGGATGCCGTATTAAGAGCCGCCATGCAGTGGCGCTTTCGCCCGGCCCGGCAGGATGGCGAACCCGTGAAGTCCTTTACCCGGCAAAGGTTTAATTATTGAGAAACATGGTATTTCTCATGATTG
>JBBDMD010000195.1:0-13800 GCA_040878515.1 Balneolaceae bacterium
TTTCCCGGATAGAGTCGTCATTTCATTCACCCAGTGTAAAAGATATTTTGTCTGTAGTACTTACAAATAATCTTTTATAGGTAAATGAGAACGGTTTTTAAGTTTTTGCGGAACTTGAGATAAGACCTTACCCCATTGGGATTGCACATTATAGCGATTTTCATTTCAAAGTTCAGGTTTTAGTTTTTGTACAGCACAAACCTGTCCTAAGTTCACACAGACCCTACTTTCCAAAAAATCACGACATTTTTACGGGAATTGATCCTTTTTTGGTTATTTCTCTCCCACTCTCCTCCACCCCTGCTCCATAATATTTTATTTCCCGGTAAAATCGACCTCTATGATCTTTAATAAGTCTTTTTCACCGAACCGGTAATCCTTTTAAAAATTTTAATTGTTTTAAATACTTTTTTTCTTGACAAATTAGAGAGCAATAGGGTACATTGTGGGGAGAAGTGGGAGATAGTGGAGGACTAATTAGCAGCGTCCTTCAACGATCCATCAATTTTGTTAGCAATCCAAAATAACTCAGAGCGAACCCGTGCCAAGCTTCAAAGGGGAATTTGAACATAGTGTGGACAATAAAGGCCGTGTTGCCTTCCCGGCTAAACTGCGTAAAGCCCTCAGCCCCGATGCCAAAGACAGTTTTACTATCCTTCGCGGCCTTGAACCCTGTCTCTATCTTTACCCACATGATGAATGGGAAAATGTAGAGCAGAAGCTTTCTCAAATTAACGGTTTTAACAGCAAAGGCCGTACCGTAAAAAGGAATTTTCTTCGATCTGCCGAGGATCTTGTTCTGGACAAGCAAAACCGCCTCTCTCTTCCCACCCACTTAATGGAATGGTCCGGAATCGCATCATCGGCAATCTTTATCGGCAGCGGTGAGCTCATTGAAGTATGGGCGCCTGAAAAACTGGAAAAAGTTGATTCCGATCTCAGTTTTGAATCATACCAGGAACTTTTTGAACAGGTAATGGGAGATGATGAGAAAACAGGAGAATAAAATGACTGAATATCATCCACATATCCCGGTATTACTGCACGAATCGGTTGATTACCTGATTACCGATCCATCCGGTATCTATATTGATGCCACACTGGGCGGAGGCGGACACAGTAAACAAATACTTGACCGGTTAAACAGCGAAGCAAAATTATTTGGTATTGATCAGGACCGTGAAGCTCAAATAGCGGCTTCAAAGGTTATAGGTGCCGATGATCGATTTGTCCCCGTTACGGGTAATTTCGGGTATCTATCTACCCTCCTGCCCCCCGAAGTTCACGGAGATATTTCAGGTATACTGTTCGACCTCGGGGTCTCCACTCATCAGATCCGTGAAGCGGAAAGAGGGTTCAGTTTTCAGCAGGATGGCCCATTGGATATGCGAATGAGTGATTTAAGCGGTATTTCGGCCTACAAAGTTGTAAATGAGTATGACTACGAAAAACTCCGTGATGTGATCTTCCATTATGGTGAGGAGCGCCTGAGCAGGGAAATTGCAAAAGAGATCATTGAAAACAGGCCCATTGAAACCACCGGCGAGCTCCGGAAAGTCATTGAAAATATTGTTTACGGGCGGCACACAATCAAATCGGTTGCCAGGGTATTTCAGGGTATCCGAATTGAGGTTAACCAGGAACTTGAAGTTTTAAAATCAGCTTTAGAAGAGTCCCTTCCCATATTAAAAACGAGCGGCAGAATTGTAGCCATCTCCTACCACTCTCTTGAAGACAGGATTGTAAAGAATTTTTTTAAGAGCGGTAATTTTGAGGGAAAAATCGAGAAAGATTTTTACGGAAACCCGCTGGTACCCTTTAAGCAGGTTACCAAACAAATTATAACTCCTTCCGAAGAAGAGATTGAACGAAATCCGGCATCCAGAAGCGCAAAAATGCGTGTAGCCGAAAAACTCGGAGGGGATCAATGATGTATGTAAAATCGCCTTTAAAAGATTCAAAAGCCAAAGAAAACAGCCGTGGTATTTCTGATGGATGGCCAGCAGAAAGAAAACGAAGACAGGTTTTTCCGAACAGAAAACCGGGCGGTACATCTCCGGGCAGCTATGGCACCAGAAAAAAGCCGGCCGGTGAATCTAAAACAACAAAACTGCCGGCCATCACCCCCTGGAAGGTGATTCTTGCAAGCCTGCTGATCGGGGCATTCGGAATTCTCTATATCGGCCATGTATTCAGCACCCAGGAACTGTTTCGTGAAGTTCAGCAGCTGGAAAATGAGTACAACCGCACAAAAAGGCTTTATGATGAAAAGAGGCTATCGTACGACAGGCTGGTCGGACCCAAGGAAATTTATCAGAAAGCTCGTGAACAGGGATTTATTAATTCGGGCCCTGCCGATAAAACCATTCCGCTTAAACCTTAACTGCAATATGAACGAACGCACCTCCATAATGGGACGTATGTTTTTGCTGCTGGGACTTCTGTTCCTGCTTCCGTTTGCCATATTGCTGCAGATTTTCAGAGTGAATGTTGTGGAAGGTGAAGGTCTGCGCGAGCTGTGGAATACCCAGGCGATCGATTATATATCTATACCTGCGCAGCGGGGAAATATTTATGATGCCAACGGCTCTCTTCTGGCTACCAACTCTATTATCTATAAAGTTGCCGTTGATCCGCTGGCACCCGGTACAACAAGAGACGATTTAAAGCGGGTAAGCACTGTTCTCAGTGAGCATACAAACCGTACGGCTACTTTTTATCTTAATAAAATTGGGAATGCATCATCACGCTCGCGGTACATCGTTCTCGAACGAAGCGTAAACGTACAGGCTTATGAGGATTTACAGGCCCTGGGAATTCGCGGTGTTATTCTGGAAGAAGAGTATTCAAGAAACTATAATTTCGGCTCCCTGTCTGCTCATGTTCTTGGTTTTGTAAATCATAACATCGACGGTATGGCAGGGCTGGAGTCTCAATATAACAGGGTTTTAAAGGGTGAAGAGGGAATACAACAAGTTCGAAAAGATCGAAACAACCGGATATTTGCCTATATAGGTGCCCCTCAAAAACAACCTCAACAGGGGTACTCGCTCCATACTACCATTGATGCATTCATTCAGGCGATTGCTGAAGAAGAACTGGCAGCAGGTGTAAAAAAACATCAGGCCAACCAGGGAACGGCGATCGTAATGAACCCGAAAACCGGTGAGATAAAAGCAATGGCCAATTATCCCACTTATAATCCCAACTCTCCTGCCACGATTGATGAGGAGAACCGAAGAAATTATGCCGTTGCGGATATGATCGAGCCCGGATCCACTTTTAAGCTGGTAACATCCATTGCTGCGCTCGAAACCAATACCGTTTCGCTGTCTGAAAAATTTGTAACGCCCGAAAGCGGTCATATCATGATTCACGGACAGAGTATGCGTGATCACGATCCCCTGGGAACACTGAATTTTAAGGAAGTAATTGTCAAATCATCAAACATTGCCACTTCTGAGGTGGCCATGCGTATTAAGCCTGAGATTTTTTATCAGTATGCCCGTAATCTGGGTTTTGGCACACCCACAAACATCGACCTGCCCGGAGAATTGGGAGGCAGGCTGCAGCGGCCTTACGAATGGAGCAAAGTAACACTGCCTTGGATGTCGATCGGCTACGAAGTACTGGCTACCCCAGTTCAAATTCTTCAGGCGTATGCTGCTTTTGCCAACGAAGGCATGATGATGAGGCCTTATGTAGTGCAATCAGTGACCGACGAATATGGAAATGTAAAGGAACAAAACCGCCCTAAATCCGTTCGAAGAATAGCTAAAAAAGAGACAATAGAACAGCTGATGCCCATCTTTGAAGACGTTGTATCGGACTCCGGTACGGCCGGTTGGGCCAGTGTTGAAGGACTGCGTATAGCCGGTAAAACCGGCACAGCACAAAAATATATAGACGGACATTACAGAACCAGATACCGGGCATCATTTGTCGGGTTTTTCCCAGTTGAAGATCCAAAGTATGTGATGCTGATTCTGCTGGATGAACCTAAAACCAGTATGTATGGCGGGTTTACGGCAGGTTCAATCTTCAAAGAGGTAGCCACCAGAATAGCGGGCCTCGACAATACGATTCAAAGAAAATTACCGGCCGGAGCCATTGCTGAATCAACCGGGAAGGTTTCACCCAAGGTTGAGGGTCTGTCTGCAGATGAGGCAAAACTTTTTTTAAACAGGAACAGAATTGCATACAAAACCACCGGCAGCGGTTCGCAGGTGGTTCAGCAGGAACCCGCTCCGGGTACTGAACTCTCTGATGGAGAGTGGATAGAACTCAAAATGGGCAGTACTGAAAAAGATTCCATTCCGGACGGCTTTGCCGAAATACCGGATGTAACCACTATGAATATGAGGCAGGCAACAACCGTTTTATTAAGCCGGGGCCTTACTATTGAAACCATCGGTTCGGGAACTATTTACACACAATTTCCAAGAGCCGGTGATTTAATGAGAAAAGGCAGAACCGTTACCGTACGCGGCAAAGCGCGGTCTATGCAAACCATATCAACAATCGCAGCGAATTGATGAATTTTGAAGAACTCATATCATTCTGTCGCCCATTGTCTGTAACCGGTTCGGCTCCGAACAGTCTGGGATCGCTGTGCCAGGATTCCAGAACTGTAAAAAAAGGTGATCTGTTCATCGCTGTTAAAGGGGCAACCATTGATGGCCATCAGTTCATAAATGATGCAATCAAAAAAGGTGCATCCGTTATAATTTCTGAACAGACGGTTGAGTTGAAAAAAGATATTGCAGTACTTCTGGTTGAAGATACAAGGAAACTGCTGGGACCTCTTGCCCAAAAGCTGGCAGGAAATCCGGCTGAAAAACTGACAATCATCGGTGTAACCGGAACCAACGGAAAAACGACGGTTGCCACTCTTGTATGGCAGGTACTGACAAAACTGGGGATCAATGCATCCCTTCTGGGTACGGTCTCTAAAAAAATTAATAAGAAAGAGTATCCAAGCCGCTTCACCACGGCAGACCCCATTGAATTAGCCTCCGACATGGTCGAAATGGTTGAGGCCGGAAGCAACTACCTGGTTATGGAAGTATCATCGCACGCCCTGCATCAGCAGCGGGTGCTCGGTATTCCGTTTTATGTGGCTGTATTTACAAATTTAAGCCACGATCACCTCGACTATCACAAAACCATCAACGAATATGCCACGGCCAAGAAAATTCTGTTTAACAGCCTGGAAAATGATACCTGGGCTGTGACCAATACGGATGATGAAAGAGGTGAGTGGATCACCAACTCCACTAAAGCCAAAGTGCTCAGCTTTTCATTTGAAGGAAAAGGCCTGATCACGGCTAAAATTATACAAGCCGACGAAACAGGAACCATTCTGAGTGTAGAAGGTACAGAGTTTCTGACCCCTTTAATCGGATTATTCAACGCCTATAACGTAGTGGGTGCCCTGCTTACATGCACGGCACTTGGCTTTGACGGAAAACAGATCGCAGAAGTACTGCAGTACTGTACCGGAGCCCCCGGGCGCATGGAGCGTGTAAATCAGGCTGAACTTCTTCATCTCGAGCCGCTTGTATTGGTGGATTACGCCCACACTCCGGATGCACTTGAAAATGTGGCCTCCACCATCAAGGATCTAAGTGATGATTCAAAACCACTTACCATCATATTTGGTTGCGGAGGCGACAGAGACAAGGCTAAACGGCCTGAAATGGCAAAAATCGCGGAAAAATATGCCGACAGAGTTGTGGTTACTACGGACAATCCCAGAACGGAGGATCCGGAATCCATTATCAGCGATATTTCCAGGGAATTCTATGACCAGTCCAAAATTTCAGCCATTACCTCCCGCGAAGAGGCGATCAGGAAAACAATTGCTGAAGCTAAGATACAGTCCATTATTCTGATAGCCGGCAAAGGCCATGAGACTTACCAGGAAATAAGTGGCAAAAGAATTCATTTCGACGATCGGGAAATAGCGCGTGATGCCCTCAGCAACAGAATGGATCAACAAAATAGCGGTGGGGTGAACTGATGTTATACGAACTGCTTAGCTGGATGAACCAGGAATATGACCCGCCGGGATTTGGTGCATTTGAATTCATCACAACCCGGACAGCATTGGCTGCGACAACAGCACTTATTATCAGCCTTATAATTGGCAGAAGCCTTATCAACTGGCTTATGAAATTACAGCTCAGAGAAGTGATCCGGGATGATATAGGCCTGGATACCCATCTCAGCAAAGGCAACACGCCAACTATGGGCGGTGTGATCAACATTCTGGCAACCGTGATTCCGGCTGTTCTCTGGATGAATATGTACAACATCTACACATGGATGATTGTATTTGTGATGCTCACTCTTGGAATAGTAGGCTTTGTAGACGATTACATTAAAGTGGTGAAGAAAGACAAATCCGGCCTTCACGGTTGGTTTAAAATTGCCGGACAAGTGTTTGTGGGCCTTGTACTGGGAACCACACTCTATTTCTGGCCCGATTTCCAGGATTTTAATACCCTCTCTACGGTTCCGTTTCTGAAGAATGTGAATATCGACTACGCGTTTCTGGGTGAAAACCTGGGCTGGCTGATCTATATCCCGCTGGTGATATTTATTATCGCTGCGGTAAGTAATGCGGCAAATTTAACAGATGGACTCGATGGACTGGCTTCAGGCACATCGGCTATTGCCGGATTTATTCTGGGTATTTTTGCTTATGTCTCCGGCCGGGTTGATTTCTCAGATTTTTTAAACATCATGTATCTGCCCGGCTCTGGTGAGCTGACTATTTTTGCAGCCTCGCTTGTAGGTGCTTGCATCGGATTCCTGTGGTACAACACCCATCCCGCTTCCGTATTTATGGGAGATACAGGTTCCCTGGCTCTTGGCGGAGCCCTGGGTGCCCTGGCCCTTATGATTCACAAGGAGCTGTTGCTGCCCATAATCTGTGGAATCTTTTTTGTAGAAACACTTTCAGTCATTATTCAAAGAGTCTGGTTCAAATACACCAAAAGAAAATATGGAACCGGCCGGAGGGTGTTTTTAATGACCCCTATCCACCACCATTTTGAAAAGAAAGACTGGCCTGAATCAAAAATTGTTGTACGGTTTTGGATTATTGCCATTCTGCTTGGAATTATCAGCCTGTTAACCCTGAAACTTCGATGAAAGACGTTAAAAACAAACAAATCGTGATTGCGGGTGCCGCACGAAGTGGTATTGGAATTGCTCTGCTGCTGAAGCAAAAAGGAGCCATTCCGTTCGTTTCGGATATGGGAGCCATACAGGAAAAAGTAGCATCAAAATTACGGGAAGCCGGTATTGCATTCGAAGATCATGAACACTCGCAAAAAGCACTGGAAGGAGAATTTCTGGTTCTGAGCCCCGGTGTTCCGACTTCTTCATATTTGCCCCGGGAATATTTGACAGCAGGTAAAAAAGTGTACTCCGAAATTGAGGCAGCATCCTGGTTTAATCACTCCCCGATTGTGGCCGTAACCGGCAGCAATGGAAAAACAACGGTTACAAACTGGCTGGCCCATACTTGGAAAACAGCAAATCGCAGCTACCTTCTTGGCGGGAATATCGGAACCGCATTTTCTGAAATAGTTGAGGAATCCGCCCCCCAAAAGGATGCACTGCTTGAAGTGAGCAGTTTTCAGCTCGATCATATCAGCACATTTCATCCCCGTACCAGTATCATACTGAATATTACACCGGACCATCTGGACCGCTACGATCACGATTTTGAAAAATATACGAAATCAAAACTGCGGATTACTGAGAATCAGGATAAAAATGACTGGTTTATCTACAATTTTGATGACCCCCAATTAACCGCCCACGCCGGTAACCTGGCAAGTGAAAAACAATCACCCCGGCTTCTTGCATATTCCTGCGAATCGGAAGTGCCCGATAATGGAGCTTTTGTTCGAAACGGACAACTGATTTTAAAAATCAACCACGAAGAAGAACCCCTTATGCAAATTGAAGAGTTAGGACTTACTGGCCGACATAATTTAGGTAATGGCATGGCAACCGCACTTGCCGCCCGCGCCTCCGAAATTAACAATGAATATATCCGGGAAAGCCTCCGCACATTCGAGGGTGTGGCACACAGGCTGGAGATGGTGCGGACTGTTGACGGAGTCCGGTATGTAAACGACAGCAAGGCAACCAACATCAATGCCGTGTGGTATGCACTCGACAGTTTCACCATGCCCATTGTTCTAATTCTTGGAGGGCGCGATAAAGGAAACGACTATAAAGAACTTGAAAAACAGATTCGCAGTAAGGTTCACACCATTATTTCGCTGGGTGAAGCCAAAAAAGCTATCAAAGATCAGCTCGGAGATATCGTGCCTACGCTTATGGAAGCTGACTCCATGAAACAGGCCGTGAAACTGGCAAAAAAACAGGCTAAACGAGGTGAAATTGTCCTTTTAAGCCCTGCTTGCTCATCGTTCGATATGTTTGATAACTATGAACATCGCGGCGATGTTTTCAAAGAGGAAGTCTCAGAACTATAAACAAACTCAATACTTAATACATCATAAATTTTGTACTACACCACACCAAATAGCAATATCAGTTCCATCTTCGGCACCAGCCAGGAAGAGTTAGATACTCCGAAGCAGGGAAGCGACCGCGTACTGCTTATATGCATTATCGTTCTGATGATGGCGGGTATGGTGGCTGTATTTTCTTCCATTGCCTATTTTGCCCAAAGCCATGGAACCACTGCCGGTACGCTGATTACAGGCCATATTTTTAAACTGGGTATTGCCTTTCTTGTGATGCTTATTGTTTCAAAAATCAATTATGGTGTGATTGCCAAATTAAGCCGCATAGCCGTGGTGATCAGCTGGCTGCTGCTGTTCACCGTAATGATTTACGGAGATCTTGTATTTGGAGCCCGGAGATCGCTGAGTATCGGCAGTTTTTCATTTCAGCCCTCCTCGTTCGCAGCTATTTCGCTGATTTTGCACGTAGCCGTTTTGCTATCTGAAAAACAGGACTATATCAAAGTTTTTAAACGTGCGTTTCTGCCCATTTTAATCTGGATTGGCATCACCTGCTTCATTATTGCACTTGAAGATTTCAGCAGCGCGGCACTTTTAATGGGGATCTGCATCGCAATGATGTTTGTAGGCAGGATCAGCACGGTTCAGATTTTAGGCCTGATACTCCTGGCTTTAGTAGGAGGTACTGCACTGATTATGAGTTCCGCAGAACGCCAAAGCCGGGTTACACAGTACATAACACAGGTTACAGATATTAATAATACAAGTCTGGAATCCAATGCAGGTTACCAGGCTCAGCAGGCACACATTGCTATCGCACAGGGTCAACTTCTGGGTGTCGGAGCCGGGAAAAGCACCCAGCGTGATTTTCTTCCCGCACCCTATAATGATTTTATTTTTGCCATTATCGCTGAAGAATATGGGATGATCGGCTCATTCTCTGTACTACTCGTATTTATGATCATTTTTTACAGGGGCATTGCGGTGATTGCCCGCATGTCGCCGGATATATTGGGCACCCTGCTTGCTGTAGGTGCCACCCTGATGATTACACTCTATGGATTTGTAAATGCCGCGGTTGCAACCGGCCTTTTTCCGGTTACCGGGCTGCCCATGCCGTTTATCAGTTATGGCGGAACCAGCATGCTTTTTTCGGGCATGATGGTGGGACTGCTTCTGAATATTTCAAAACACAACCGAATGATAAAAAACAGGTTTTATAACAGCTGATGATGACTGTTGCAAAGGACATATCATCCACAGACACCCTCACCGCTGCCGCGAGCCCACTACGGGTCTTGCTGGCAGCCGGTGGTACGGGTGGTCATGTTTACCCGGCAGTTGCTATTGCTGATGCCATTCGTGTGAATAATCCCCGGGCTGATATTCTTTTTGTAGGAACCAAAGACCGTATGGAATGGGAGACGGTTCCAAAACTCGGTTACAATATCAAAAGCGTTTGGATCAGCGGTTTCCACCGGAGGCTGACACCACAAAATCTTTTATTTCCGCTGAAACTGATAACCAGCCTGTTTCAAAGCTTAAAAATACTGCTGTCGTTTAAGCCTGATATTGTTGTTGCCTGTGGCGGATTTGCTGCCGGTCCTGTTGGATGGGTGGCATCGAAGATGGGAATTCCGCTGGTTATCCAGGAGCAAAACAGCTATCCGGGAGTCACCAACAGGCTGCTGGCAAAACATGCGGAGTTGATCTTTACGGCGTTTGATGATGCCAAAGAGTATTTCCCTGATAAAAATGTAGAGCTTGCAGGTAACCCTGTACGAAAACAGCTGGGGTTAACGAACCGCGAGAACGCACTAAAATCGTTTGGATTTGATACAGTGCGGTCGGTATTACTGGTTCTTGGCGGAAGCGGCGGAGCTCGCTCACTTAATGAGGCTATGAAACAACACCTCGATACCCTCCATCACGGGCTGGGCCTGCAGATTATCTGGCAATGCGGTAAAAACTATAGCAAACAACTTGAAAAGGAGATTAATACTGATGAGTACCCAAACCTGAGGCTGCTCAGTTTTATTGACGACATGCCATCGGCTTACGGTGCGTCCGATCTGGTTGTAACACGGGCCGGAGCCAGTACATGCAGTGAACTGATGCTGCTTGGCCAGCCGGCCATCCTGGTGCCCTCTCCCAATGTAGCCGGCGATCATCAGGCAAAAAATGCGCGTGCCATGGTGAATACCGATGCAGCCGGACTATTGGAAGAAGATAAACTGGATGAGGAATTTGCCAAAGCCATTAAGGAACTGATTTTTAATAAAGATGAACTTGAACGAATGAGCCGTGCTATGAGATTCCTGGCAAAACCGGATGCGGCAAATTCTATTGCAAAGAAAATTTCCACCCTTGCAAAAAAGGAGAAGCAATGAGTAAGAAAATTCAAACCCAACCTGTTTTCGGAAGAACGAAACAGATCCACATGGTTGGAATTGGCGGAATTGGCATGAGCGGTATTGCCGAGATCCTGCTGCAGCGTGGATATACCGTTACGGGATCCGACAGTAATGTGAGTGAAACAACTGAACGCCTCAAAGAACTTGGAGCAACAGTATTTACAGGCCATGAAGCATCCAATGTTGAAGGAGCTGATGTTGTGGTTTATACAAGTGCCGTAAAAGCTGAGGATAATGAAGAGACCCGGGAAGCCATGGCGCGTAAAATCCCCGTGATTAAACGTGCTGAAATGCTTGCCGAGCTGATGAGAATGAAGTATGGTATCGGCATTGCAGGAACACACGGTAAAACCACAACCACGACCCTGGCCGGTCATGTAATTCAGGATGGAAATTTTGACCCGACCATTATTGTGGGCGGCCGCGTTCACAGTTTTGATAAGACAAACGCAGTTGTCGGCAAAGGTGATATCATCATTGTGGAAGCCGATGAGTTTGACCGCACATTTCTGCGCCTATCTCCTTCAATGGCAATTATTACTAATATTGAAGCGGAGCATCTCGACATTTATAAAGACCTGGACGACGTGAAAGACGCTTTCATACAGTTTGCCAATAAGGTGCCCTTTTACGGCGTGGTAATTGTTTGTCTCGACAGCCCTGCTGTGAGAAGCATACTCCCCAATATTGAGCGGCGGACCCTTACATACGGCTTTACGCCCCAGGCTCAGGTCAGGGCAATAAACATGGAGCAGGATGCATTCAAAAGCACCTTTACGGTCCTTTTCAATGATGACGTTCTGGGTGAAGTAAGCCTGATGGCGCCCGGCGACCACAATGTCAAAAATTCGCTTGCAGCCATTGCAGTTGGCCTTGAAATGGGAATGGATTTCGATCATATCAAATCCGGCCTGCAGAGATTCCAGGGTGTTTTCCGGCGATTTCAGCCAAAACTGGAAGAGAATGATTTGCTGGTGATCGATGATTACGCCCATCACCCCACCGAAGTACAGGCTACCATTCAGGCAGCACGAAAGGGATGGGAAGACCGAAGAATTGTGGCCGTTTTTCAGCCGCACCTTTATTCAAGAACCCAGCATATGTACCAGGAGTTCGGACTCTCATTCTTTGATGCGGAAGTACTGGTTGTAACCGATATCTATCCGTCGAGGGAAAAGCCGATTGAAGGAGTAACAGGTGCGCTGATTTCCGATATCGCCAAAAAATACGGACACCGGGATGTGCACTACCTGGAGGACAAAAAAGAGCTTCCTGCTCTGCTAAAAAAGATTGTAGAAAAAGATGACATCGTGATCACCATGGGTGCCGGCGACATCTATAAGTACGGCGAAGAATTTGTAGACATCTATAAAAATTCAAAATAACCATTGAGTAAAAAAACGACACATACCACAAATCAATTACCGGGCCGGGCGAAAGCTATGAGCTGGTTTGCAGGCTCCGTTCTGATAGCGGGCCTGGCCGTACTGGCCGGGTTCTATATGGAACAGAATACCCGTGTTACCGGTGTGGAGTTCAGTGGAAATTATTTTACCACCGAAAATGAATTGCTGGAGCAGATCGGTTCGCCGGTGGGATTGATGGCCGACAGTGTGGACTACACGAGATTAATCGGATCGCTTCAGGCTCTTCCCTATGTGGAACGGGCAGAGGTAAATATGGGGATGCGGGGCAGGCTTTCGTTTACAATCAGTGAACGCGAACCGATTGCGCTGCTGGTAAACGAATCGGACCGGATTTATGTGGCCGAAGGCGGAATTAAACTGCCAATGATTCCTGAAAAAACACCGGATGTACCGCTGGTTTACGGCTTTCCGGTTAAACCTGCAGCCGATACACTGTCAGGCACGGCGTATCAGCAGACAGAGGATTTTTTACTGGAGGCAAAAAAGAATCGTTTTGGATGGATTACTATCAGTGAAGTGGGCTGGGACGACCGGGAAGGAGTGGTTGCCCTGAGTTCTGAAAACGGTGTAAAGTTAATCTTTGGGCAAAATGATTTTGCAAAAAAAATAAACCACTGGGAAACTTTTTACTCAGAAATCATAACACAAAAAGGGATCGAAGCTTTTCAAAGTATCGACCTGAGGTTTCGAGGCCAAATTGTTACACGGGAATCTTAAATAAAAAAACATTTAGCAATCAACACAATACAGCAGGATAGACTTATGGAAAATGAAAATGAACGAATCGTTGTAGGGCTTGATATTGGTACCACTAAAGTTTGTGCCGTGGTTGCCTCTATTGATGAGCAGAATCGTATTCATATTTTGGGTGTTGGCAAGGCTCCAAGTGAGGGACTGAACCGTGGTGTGGTAGTCAACATCGATAAAACGGTTAATGCCATCAAAACAGCCGTTGAACAGGCTCAGCTTGCATCGGGCATTGAAGTGAACTCCGTGAATGTGGGTATTGCCGGCGATCATATCCGGAGCATCCGAAGTAAAGGCGTGATTACCATTAATAACCGCGATAAAGAGATTACCGTGCAGGATGTGGAGCGCCTTCTGGAAGATTGCCAGCGTATTATGCTCCCCCCCGATCAGCAGATTATTCATGTTATCCCCCAGGAGTTTGTGGTGGACGGCCAGGATGGAATCAGCGACCCGGTTGGAATGAGCGGTATGCGGATGGAAGCAGAGGTTCACATCATTACGGGACTGGTATCTGCTGCGAAAAACCTCTACCGGTGTGTTGAACGGGCCGGCTACGAAGTTGCTGACATCATCCTGGAACCACTGGCGAGTTCATACGCTGTTCTGGATGACGAGGAGAAGGAAGCCGGAGTGGTTTTGGTGGATATTGGCGGCGGAACAACTGATTTTGCCATTTATAATAATCAAATGATCAAG
>JBBDMD010000196.1:0-1707 GCA_040878515.1 Balneolaceae bacterium
TAGCTCATTAATATCATCAACATCCTAAAAAACGAAAAACAGCAGGGCGGCAATGATGATGAAGTTTGCTATACTCAGCGGAAGTAACTTCGACCAGCCCAGTTTCATTACCTGGTTGTATTTAAATCTTGGGATTGTCCAGCGTACCCAGATAAACAGGAAGATAAAGAAGATGGTTTTTGCGGTGAATACTGAAATGTCCAGAATAGCTTTAAGCAGGGGGGATAGTTCAGGTAACCAGTATCCTGCAAAAGGAAGGTGATAACTGCCAAAGAAAAAGGTGGTGATCAGCATGGAGTTAATTACAACATGCATGTACTCAGCCAGGAAAAACATTCCAAATTTCATGGAGCTGTATTCTGTGTGGAATCCACCGACCAGTTCCTGCTCTGCCTCAACAAGATCAAAAGGGGTTCGGTTACTTTCGGCAAATGCAGCAACAATAAATATAACGGCACCGATAGGGTTTAAAAATACAAACCACCAGTTCTCTTGAGCTGTGGCTACATCAACCACACTCAGCGAACCTACAAAAATAACAACGGAAGCAACCGCCATTCCAAGAGGAAGCTCATAACTGATCATTTGCGCAGCAGCACGCAGTCCGCCAAGCAGAGAGTATTTACTGTTCGAAGACCAGCCTGCCAGCGTAACACCGTACACGCCCAGTGATGCAACTGCAAGGAGGTAGAGTACACCGGCATTGATATCCGTTGCATATATCCCGTCTCCAAAAGGAATCACAGCCACAGTCATTAGCGCTGTAACCACCGGTATGATGGGAGCAATGGTATGAATAAACCGGTTTGCATGGGTTGGCGTAACGTCTTCTTTTAGTATAAGTTTTAATACATCAGCAATCGGTTGAAATAATCCCAGCGGACCCACCCTGTTGGGGCCAACCCTGTTTTGTATAAAGGCCGCCACTCTTCGTTCTGCATAAACTGCTAGTGCAGCAGAGTTCAGCAGCATAAAAAGAGCTGTTCCAAGAATTATGTAAGAGGTAATGGTTACTTCAGCCATTCTAAAAGTTAGTAGTTAGGATTTTACAGTTGGTTTGCTGATTTCTAAAGGAATCCCTGCATTTTCATCGATAGCCTGATAACTCACGCCTTTGAAAACTGGGTTTGACTGTGCAATTTCTTTCATGATTTCCCGGCCGGAATCATACTTGAGATCTAAACCGGTCGACTCAGACATTTTTGTCATAAATGTCCATAAAGGCATACAGTCTACTTTGTTATCTTCAGTTACCCAGTTATCAAAACTGGTTCCGTATCTATCCAGCCGTCCTTCCGACATTTCAAGGTCGAGGCGACGATTTGAGTATTTAGTCTCTTTGGCGGGAAAAGTACGCTGAATACGCTGATCGATATTCACATAAGAGGCGGCATGTTCAGCAGCCGTTGTGATTGGAATAACCAGATCCGATTCAATTGTAGTTTTTGAATGATTGGTCGCAAAAGTAACAACAAATTTATCTTTTAACGAGGATTCTGATAACACATTCCTGTCGATTAATGGGTCGTTCAAAATAACAACCAGGGAAGCAGCTTTAATTCTTTCTGCTAAAGCAGATTCATCAGATTCCTCAAGGCCCAATCCCCGGCAGCCATATGTATTGGGCGCCTGATCGTCGGTGATTAAAAAGCCATCTCCGGCACCTTTTTCAATATGAGGCGTAAAAACAGGCTGTCTGATACCCAT
>JBBDMD010000196.1:1807-13201 GCA_040878515.1 Balneolaceae bacterium
ATACCCGGCGTCTGATTCATCTCCCATACACGTGCACGGAACCGGAAATCGGCTGAAGTAAGTGCACCCACAGGACAGATATCTACCGTATTTAAAGAATAGGGGTCATCAAATGTGCGACCGGGTGCAGTCGTAGGATAATTTTTATCTCCGCGTGAAGTAATTGTCAATTGATGAGATTCACTTACTTCATCCGCAAATCGAATACAACGCGTACAGTTAATACATCGCTCGGCATCCAGGATAACGCGGGGCCCAAGCTGAACACGTTTGGGTTTGTGTACTTTCTTAACTTCGAAACGGCTTCCTTCAGGGCCGTATTTATAAGTTTGTATCTGAAGCGGACATTCACCAGCCTGATCACAGATGGGGCAATCGAGTGGATGGTTGATCAATATAAATTCCAGGTTATCTTTCTGGGCTCTCTTCACAAGTTCATCTGTTTCCTGGGTATGAACAACCATACCGTCCGACAGGGACATATTACATGAAGTCTGAAGCTTTGGGAACCAGCGAATCTCACGTTCGCCCTTTTCATTAAGCTCATATTCGCCCGTTTCACGATCTTTGACAGGCTGGCCTACTTTTACCATACATTGCCGGCAATTGGCAGGTATTGAAAGAGAAGGATGATAACAGAAGAAGGGAACCTCAAGGCCTAAATCCATGATAAATTGAAGCAGGTTATGATCTCCTTCATATTCGTATCGATTTCCGTCAATAAATACTTCGGGCATTTGTCTTAAAGTTAATTGTTAATTGGTGATTTCTGAATTTTATCTTAGAATTCAGAAATCGAAATTAGTTATCAAATCTTTGAACTAAGCTACAACGTGAACAGACTTTTTGCAACGGGCTTCAAATTCGTCCCTGAAGCGTGTAATTGTATGGCGAACCGGCCATGCAGCAGCATCAGCTAATGCACAAATTGTCCGGCCTTCCATTTGTGTAGTGATATCAAGCAGTAAATCGAGGTCTTTAATTTCGCCTTCCCCGTTTTTAATTCGTAACAGAACTTTTTCGAGCCATCCGGTTCCTTCCCTGCAGGGTGTACATTGTCCACACGATTCATGGTGATAAAAGTGTGCAATTCGCCAAAGTACATCAATCATATCGGTGTCTTCATCCATGACCACCATACCAGCCGTTCCCAGCATAGATCCCACATCCCTCAGCGAATCACTATCCATCGTAATACCATCCAGCTGATCGGCTCTTAAAACAGGAGTGGATGAACCACCGGGAATAACAGCTTTTAATTTTTTGCCATTCTTGATTCCACCCGCTACATCGTTAATTAAGTCCAGAACGGGGACACCCGATGGTAATTCATAAACGCCGGGCCGGTTTACATGGCCGGATATTCCATATAAAAGTGGACCAGGATGATTTTTTGCGCCCACTCCTGTAAACCAGTCTGCCCCTTTATTAATCACATTGGGTACGTGAGCAAGTGTCTCTACATTATTGATCGTAGTAGGACGGCCCCAGAGTCCTTTTTGAGCAGGAAAGGGTGGTTTTACCCGCGGATATCCGCGTTTGCCTTCCAGCGATTCAAGCATTGATGTTTCTTCGCCGCAGATATAAGCTCCCGCACCTGATACCACGTAGAAGTCTACGCTGTAGTCCGATCCAAAGATATTTTTTCCAATAAATCCTTTTTGATAAGCATCCTCAATAGCTTTCTCCATCATCTGGATATAGGCTTTATATTCGCCCCTGATGTACACATAGATAGTTGTAACCTGCATGGCATAAGCGGCAATTAAAGCCCCCTCAATGAAAATATGCGGGTTATACTCAAAAATCTTTCTGTCTTTAAATGTACCCGGTTCAGATTCATCACCGTTGCATGCGAGATATCTGGGGCCACCATCGGCAGGTGGCATAAACGACCATTTTAGTCCTGCATTAAATCCTGCACCGCCTCGTCCGCGAATATTTGCAGCTTTTACTTCATCAACTACACTCTTTTCATCAGCCCATTTATCTTTATTGGTGAGAATATCCTTAAATGCTCCATAACCACCATTGTTTTCATAAACATCAATTTTATGAAGGTCTTCAATATTCGGTATTAGTACAGGTTCGTAATCTTTCCAATCTGCAGAACTCATAATTTCTTATTTATACTTTTCGGAGTGGCATTCCCATTTGTTCATATTCAGGTACTTCACCTTTTTTGAGAGAGTCGACCAGTTTATCAACTTTTTCTTTAGTGAGGTTATTTACATATTTATCATTGGTGATTTGAAGCATAGGTGCATATCCACAAGCCCCGAGACACTCAACTTCTTCGATTGTAAACAACCCATCCGGTGTGGTTTCACCGGCATTAATCCCCAGTTTATCTTCAAGGTGATGCAGTATGTCGTACCCTCCACACAGCTGACAGCTGAGACAGGTACACACATCCAGAACATATTTGCCTTTCTCTTCTTTATAATACTGTGTATAAAACGAGGCAACACCATGCACATGGGATTCAGGCAGATCGAGAGTTTTAGCAACCAGTCGCTGCACTTCAGGATTTACATGTCCAAAGCGATTTTGTGCCACCCATAAAACAGGCAGCGTAGCCGGTTTTACTTCCGGGTATTTTGCCTTTATTTTTTCAATATCTTTGAGATCTTCTTTCGTGAATTCGTATGCCATAGTTTTATTTATCTGCCTCTCCCAAAACGGGATCCATTCCACCTATTATTACAACGGTATCCGCCACCATTTCGCCATCCAGGATGGTTTCAAGAACCTGTAAATTAGCAAACGACGGTGCATTAATTTTTAGCCGCCACGGGTGACCGGTACCATCACTTTGAATATAGTATCCCAATTCACCTTTGGGTGATTCAATTGCGTGATACGCTTCTGCACCATCAGGGGGGCAGATTCCCGTATCAGTCATCATAAAATCGTGAATCATTCCTTCCATAGAGTAATACACTTCATCTTTGGATGGATATGCCTGTTTTGCATTATCGGTTCTCACAGAACCTTTCGGAAGTTTTTCAATACACTGCCTGATAATACCAATGCTTTGGGTCATCTCCTCCATTCGTACAAAATATCTGGCCAGATTATCTCCTTCCAGGCGTGTAGGGATATCAAAATCGATCTCTGAATATCTTGCATATGGGCTGTACTTGCGAATATCCAGTCCATAACCTGTTGCTCTTAGTACCGGTCCGGTAGCTCCGATAGCCAGTGCATCTTCAGTTTTTAAAACTCCAACTGCTTCATTCCGGTCAATAAAGATCCTATTACGGTCCAGGAGCTTATGATAATCTTTCAATTCCTGAGGGAAACTGCCGGTAAATTCCTTGATAGCACCCATCGCTTCATCTGTGAGGTCGTTGGCAACGCCGCCAATCCTGGAGTGGGAAATCGTAAACCTGTGCCCACCGATACGATCCATGATATCGTAAATTTTTTCTCTTTCGCGGAAAGTCCAGATAAAAAATGAAATAGCTCCTGCATCCATCACCATGGTTCCCAGCCAGAGTAAGTGTGACGATATTCTGGCAAGCTCACAACCGATCATGCGGATATAGTGTGCACGCTCGGGAACTTCAACGTCAGCAATTTTTTCGACGGCAGTACAGAGAGCTACATTATTGCTGTATGGCGAGAGATAATCCATGCGGTCTGTGTAAGGCATGAACTCCTGGTAAGTTTTATTCTCAGCAATTTTTTCAACTCCCCGGTGCAGATAGCCGATATCCAGCTTCGCTTTTTCAATTGATTCTCCGTTCAGCTGAAGTACCAAACGCAATACACCATGTGTAGCAGGATGCTGAGGGCCCATATTAAGGACCATTTTTGATGTGAGGGGATCCCCGTCATCAAGCTGTTCAATAGTGGTATGCTTGTCCTCCAGGCTTTGATAGAGCTTTTTTTGATGCTCTTTAAAGAATGTAGAGTTTACCTTTGATTGAATATCCGTCAATTTCATAAAAAACCTGCTATTCCGTATCGGGGGTTGTATTGGGTAATTCGATTGATCCCGGTATTCCTAAGAGCGGGAACTCTTTTCTGAGCGGAAAATATTCAAAATCTTCCGGCATAAATATTCTTCTGAAATCGGGATGGTTCTTAAAGCGTATGCCAAACATATCGTACACTTCCCGTTCATTCCAGTTTGCGGCACGCCATATGGGTGTTACGGATTCAACTTCCGGGTTTTCTTCCGGGCATCTTACCTTCAGAAACAAACGCTGATGGTGCTTGAGAGACAATAGATTATAGACCACTTCAAAGCGGCCTTCAGAAGTATATCTGTCGATTCCAAAAAGGTCGCTCAGGTAGATATATCCTAACTGCTCTTTCAGATGTCGGCTGACTTCTAAAATAGCTTCATTTTCAATTAAAATATAAGTATCACCGGTCGATTGATACACATCAATCAGATGCTCCGAAAAAGATTCTGAGAGGTCGTCAACCGTTTTTTTCAGGTGTTCGGAAAGTTCTAAGCTCATAATTTAGGTATCGAGCATTACTGAGTGTTCAGATTTTATTTTGTCCTGAATCTTCATCAGGGCATGAAGAACAGCATCGGGGCGGGGAGGACAGCCGGAAATATATGCATCAACAGGAAGGAAATTATCCACTCCCTGAACTACACCATAACATCTGTGCATACCGCCTGTAGATGCACAGGCTCCCATGGCAATACACCACTTAGGGTCTGGCATTTGGTCCCAGATTCTTCGGATCGCATGCGACATTTTGTATGTGGACCATCCCGCAACAATCATTACATCACTTTGGCGGGGAGAGAATCTCATAACCTCTGATCCGAATCGGGCGGCATCATACCTGGGGCCTGCAAACGCCATCATCTCAATAGCACAACAGGCTAGTCCCATAGGCATAGGCCAGGCAGCATTCGCCCTCGACCAGTTAACCAGGGTATCAATTTTTGTTGTTAAATAACCTTCACCAAGTGCGCTTTCTAATCCCATAATTACTTCGCTGTTGCTTCGTATTTTATTTTCTTTACGTCCCAGTCTAATGTGCCTTTTTTCAACGTATAAAGCAGACCTATAAACAGTATAACTATAAATACAACCATGGCTATGAACGTTCCTGTTCCCAGCTCCATAAAACGAACCGCCCAGGGGTATATGAATACGACTTCGAGATCGAATACAATAAATTCCATAGCTACGAGATAGAAAGCAATAGAATAACGTTCACGGGCTTCACCCACCGGATCCATTCCACTTTCATATGGATTTAGTTTTGTTGTGTTTGGGCGATAGGGTCCCAGTATTCTGGATAGAGTCATCAATAAAATGGCGAGCGCCATGGCAACACCGATTAAAACCAGAATAGGCAAGTATTGTTCAAGCATGAATATTCGTCAACTATTTTTGATCGTAAAATTACCGCCGGAATGACGGAATGTCAATGTTATAGCGCTTGGAATATAGCAGTTATTGAGTCCAAAATAGAACTGTTTTTTTAAAAAATTGAAAATATCAGATCATCCGTATAGGTCATTAAAACGGCGATGGGCTTGTTGCCTGCAAAACAAATGTTATAAACCCGCAATATATTTCGTTCGGTTAATTGTAAGAATTGAATTTATTGGCCCAAAATATATGTATGGGGAAGATGTTTGCAAGCAGGGTGGATTACCGGGGGAGTGTTAACAGAAAGTGGAAAAATGAAACCCGCAAAGTTTCCTTTTTGAAGTGTCAGTATTTTAAAAAAGAAGTTGTGTAATAAAAACTTGCGGGTTTTCGGGAGGCATTACCAAAAGTTACCACCCGATTCGTCCTCTGTGTTCATCTCTTAATCCATCATTAACCTCCGGATCTTCCGGCATTACGAATCCCGGCGGGGGTTCAAATGATTCGTAACTCCAGGGTGCATCGGGATCAGTAGTAACACGGTTAATAAAACTACCAACAATCGGAAGGGCAGATCGTGCTCCCTGCCCGATACTGTATTGTGGGCCGGTCGGGAAACGAATTTTCCTGTCTTCTCCACCCACCCAGGCTCCCATTACCATATGGGGAAACATGGCAACAAACCAGTTGTCAGCACTATTCTGGGTAGTCCCGGTTTTTCCTGCCACATCCTGTTGCACATTGTATGTATTTCTGAGCCGGACTCCGGTACCGCTGAAGGTGGTTCCGTTGCTGTTAACACCTCCGCGGATTACCCCACGCATCATGTCAAGCATTATGTAAGCGGTCTCCGGGCTGATGACTTCCTGGGTAAGTTCAGGGTAATACTCTTTCAGGATGTTGCCTTCTTTGTCTTCAATTCTGGTAATGGCAATCGGATCAATGTGCACACCTTCATTTACAAACGTAGAATATGCACTTACGAGTTCTAAAAGGCTTACTTCTGCAGTGCCAAGTGCAATAGAGGGATATGCAAGCGTCTGGCTCATATTAATCCCAAAGTTTGATGCCATTTCCTTTATTTTTGTTGCTGCCGGCACCAGGTCGCTTACCCGGTTTGTTCCGGGGGCTCCGGCAATTTCAGGCAGTAGCCGTACTGTTACATTGTTAAGGCTTCGGGCAAGAGCTTCCCGCAGCGGAACCATTTCCGGGCCAGCAGGCACAGTAGGATCTTTAGGGTTCCAGAGCCGCCCGGTACTTTCAATAAAACTCACCGGATATTTCGAAAACTTATGATAGGGCATATACCCGTTATCAATTGCTACAGCGTAGACAAATGGTTTGAATGTAGATCCGGCCTGCCTTCTTGACTGATTGACGTGGTCAAATTGACGAGTGCCATAATCAGCTCCACCCACCCACGTTAAAACACTGCCATTTGAAGGGTCTAAGGAAACAAAACCGGCCTGTAATTTTGTTTTTACCCGTTTAACTGAATCTATATAAGCTTCATCTGCAAATAGTTTCTCAAAGACAACAGATTCCTGGTCAGTGTCATACTTTGAAAATCCGTTTTTATACCGGTCTGTTTCCCTGATAAAGTCTCTTAAAAAACTTGGATATTTTTCCCAGAGTTCATCCATATAACTACCACCCGGAGATGTCCATTCCTGCTCGAAGATAGGCTGCAGGGAGTCAACCTTTGTTTCCAATGCCTGTTCTGCATGCAGCTGGAGGCGGGAATCAATAGTTGTATGAATGGTTAGGCCATCGGTATAGAGATCATAACCATTTTCTTCGGTCCATTCTTGAACTCTTTGACGTACAAATTCCCCGAAATATCTGCTTTCGCGGCCGGACTGGGATGGCGGTTGGTAGTCCAGTACAATCTCATCGAGTCGAAGCTGCTGAAATTGTTGCTCACTGATAAATCCACGCCGGAACAATTGCTGTAATACAACATTTCTTCTTGATTGAGAACGCTCCGGATATAGTCTTGGATTATAGGCAGTTACCGCCTTAAGCATTCCTACAAGTGCGGCAGCCTCCGTGATTGTCAGATCACCGGCTGATTTGTTAAAATGGGTATTTGCAGCAGATTCAATACCAAATGTACTGTTGCTGAACTGAACGGTATTCAGGTACATCTCAATAATTTCTTGCTTGGTATAATTCTGTTCAATTTGAACAGCCGTAATCATTTCTCTCAGTTTTCGTGTGACGGAAACATCAAAACCGATTTTCCTGTAAAGATTTCGTGCCAGCTGCTGACTGATTGTTGATCCGCCCTGGAACCTTCCCTGCAGCCAGTAATAGGGCAAACCGGCAAGTCGTTCAGCATCAATCCCCCAATGTTCAAAAAACCGATGGTCTTCAGTAGCAATAAGTGCATTTACCACATTTTCTGAAATATTATTGAGAGGTACATATGTTCTGTTTTCAACAAAATAGCGATCCAGAACAGCACCGTCCCGGCTTAAAACTTCGGTTGCAATGGATGTCTGAGGGTTTTCAAGTTCCTGGATGGAGGGAAGTCCCTGAAATAAGTAAAAAACATATCCAAGAACTGAAATAATTAGAATCAGAGTAACAGAGAGGGTGTAAAGAAGAATTCTGTTTTCCAGAAAGTTTTTCCACTTTGTATTGGTTTCTGTCCCACTTTTTTTTCGCTGCTCTAAAATTTTTTTACGATATTCAGGATCATTAAAATATCGATCCATATCCTCGTTATTGTGATCGTTACTCATAAATTCTGCTAATTAGTATTGGTATAAGGGGTAAACGTACATTTTTCACTGTTCCATTCAACGGGTAGAAACTCACGATTGGTATACATAACAGCCAGCCGATGCTGAAAGAATGTACCCAGATTTATATAGGTTCCGTAAGAGAATGTTTCCACCCTTGGATGGTGATCATGTCCGCTGATGATAACATCAAATTTTGAATCCTGCAGTAAATTTTTAGCCCATATATTTAACCGCTCAATGTCTGTAACTGGATTTCCTTTACTAATTTGTGAAAAAGATTTCATTAAATGAAGGCCGGCATCCGGGGGGAAAATCTTCTGATAGATCTTAATAAAGGTTTGGTTTCTTAATAATCGGTGAAATACGGGGCGTGATAATTTAAATTCAGGATCACCGATCCCGTCTCCATGATGCAGCAGGCAATGATAATCATCCAGGTCCAGAATTTTGTAGTCTTCTTCAACTTCAAAGCCACGATCTCTAAAATGGCCAAGAGTCCAGTTATCATGGTTGCCGGTAATGTAAGTAACAGGGTTTACCATTTCGTTGTACGATTCAAATTCATCAAGAATCTTTTTGCCCAGCTCAGGAACAAAATTCGGGTATTCCATCCAGTAATCAAATAAATCTCCAAGCAGGTGGATCTGAATTTTATTTGATTTACAGTAGGTAATAAGTGAAATGAGATCTTTTTCAATTTCCTGATCCATAGCATCTGTAAATGCACCGTAGTGTATGTCGGATATAAAAAGATGCTGCATTGGAATTGTTATTTTTGTCTGGTTATAATAAATCGGATCAGGGTTTCAAAATCTTCAAGCCCCTGTTCAATAGGTAATTGCTTTAGTTGTTTCAGGGCTTTACCGGCAAATTCATTCATTGAATCCTCTGCTTTTTTTAAACCGTTGTACCGGTGCACAAAGTTCACAATCTCATCAATATCTTTGGATGTTTTCTTTCTCTTTTTCATAACCCTTCTCACTTTTAACTGCTCGGTAGCCGAAGCCGAATTCAGTGCTTTTATTAGCGGTAGTGTTACTTTTCTCTCTTTTATATCATTTCTTTTAGGTTTTCCTATATCATGCAATGCATAATCAAAGAGATCATCTTTAATTTGAAATGCAATGCCGATATTCATTCCTACCTCTTTCATTCCGGCAATTACCAATTCATCATCTGTTGTGGCAATTGCACCACTCTGGCAACAGGCGGAAATTAAACTTGCCGTTTTTTCAGAGATGATCTGGTAATATCTCTCCTCCGTCATGTTAAACAATTTTGAGGTTTTAAGCTGCCGGAGTTCACCTTCACTCATTTTCTTTACGGCATCTGATAATACTCTCAATAACTGGTGTTCATTATGATCAAGTGCTATAATCAACCCTTTTGAGAGTAGAAAATCACCCAGTAATACCCCGGCCTTATTTTTCCAGAGTTTATTGATACTTAAAAAGCCACGTCTTTTATCGGCTTCGTCAACCACATCATCATGAATAAGAGTTGCCGTATGCAGTAATTCAATCATAGTGGCAGCCACGTAACTGCGTTTGTCAATTTCGCCAAACATTCTTGCAGTCATAAATACCAGCGTGGGTCGTATCTCCTTTCCCTTTTGGCGCAAAAGGTAATGGATTATACGATCCAGGAGAAATACATCACTCTGTATCTCTTTTTTAAAAAAAATTCTGAATGTATCTAAAGAAGATTGTATCGGCTGAGTGATCTCCTTCAGGGTTAGTTTTCTTTTTTGAATTTCTGTATTCGTTATATTTAATAATGCCCTTTCGGCCATCAGGTAAAATTAGTGGTTGATTGTATATTTTTTAAAAGTAAGAATAAAGCGTATTAATTATTTGCGCAATGTACATGGGCTGTTTAGTTTACCGACTTAGATAAAATACCAAGCTAATCAAACATAATATAATTGAAAACAATAGGTGTATTAACCAGTGGGGGTGATGCTCCCGGTATGAACGCTGCGGTCCGCGCGGTTGTCAGAACATCAAAGGATTTAGGAATTACTGCTATAGCAATCAGGCACGGTTACAAAGGGCTTATAGAAGGTGATATGAGGTTATTTCAGTCAACCGATGTTTCTAATATTATCCAGAGAGGAGGTACAATATTAAAATCGACAAGATGTGAAGAATTTCGAACGCAGGAAGGCAGAAAAAAAGCAGCAGATGTATTAAAGAAAGAAAATATAGATGCACTTGTAACTATAGGGGGTGATGGTACGTTTCAGGGCGCTACACTGCTCGCAAAAGAGCACGGAATTAATGTTATTGGAATACCGGCTACTATTGATAATGATTTAGTTGGAACAGATGAAACAATAGGGTACGACACAGCTCTGAATACAGCTACGGAAGCCATTGATAAAATCCGGGATACAGCGGATGCACACGATCGCCTTTTTCTTGTAGAAGTGATGGGACGCGATGCCGGGTTTATTGCACTTGAAACAGGAATTGCCGGTGGCGCCGAACTGATATTATTGCCCGAATCTCTGACGGATATTAAAGAGATAAAGAAGTCACTGAATAGTGTTTTAAAGGACCAAAGACGCAGCAGCCTGGTGGTGATTGCCGAGGGAGATGAAACCGGGGGGGCATTAAAGATATCGAACGAGCTCAGAGAAGATTTCAGTAAATATGAGATGAGGGTATGTATTTTAGGTCATATTCAGCGCGGTGGTAATCCTACGGCCAGGGATCGTGTACTGGCCAGCCGGCTTGGATCAGCTGCTGTAAAAGCAGTGGTAGAAGGGCATAGTGATGTAATGGTTGGTATTGTAAGTAATAGAATCAAACTTACACCCATGAAGATGACTTTTGGCAAAAAGAAAGACATAAATTTCGACCTGGTAGAACTTGCAAAAACACTGAGATAACCATGATAAAAATTGATATTAGTAAAGCGAAGGAATTTATTTCTGAATTGGAATATGACCAAGTGTATAGTGAAGCAGAAAAAGCTTTCAAAATGGTTGTAAACAAATCGGGGATGGGCAGTGACTGGCTGGGCTGGAGACGTATTCTGGATCATCCGAATGATGCTGAACTGGATCGTATTGAACAGCATGCCAAAAAGATAAGAGAAGATGCGGATATCTTTATTGTGTGCGGAATAGGAGGATCTTATACGGGAGCCAAAGCTATCATCGATTCACTGCACCCAATTTTTAAATACAGCGGCCCGGAAATTTTATATACTGGCCATCATATGGGCGGAAGGTATCTGGAGCAGCTGCTGGAGTATCTGGCGGAGCCAAAAGAGAATGGCGAGCC
>JBBDMD010000197.1:0-2109 GCA_040878515.1 Balneolaceae bacterium
CCAATTTATCAATATCGTTTATTAAATGTTTAGTCAGCTAACTAATAAGTGTTCCACTGAACTGATAAGCATGAGGTAAACCGGAATTTATGAGATAAGGACGATCTATTTGATCAGGCATTACTGCTTCTTCTCCGTTAATAAACTCACTATAATAAATGAAATCGCCGATGCGGTAATTCCAAATACATTGGGATCTAATTCGAATGGCAGACTTATTTCTGAATATCTTAAAAATATAGTTGTTGAACCTCCCACTATCATCGCTGTCATGGCTCCGGCAGGAGTACTATTTTTCCAGAACAGTGCACCGATCACGGGCACAAACAAGCCCGACACCATAAAAGCGTAAGAATCAAGCATCAGGTTCAGAACATTTGTCATCGATGCGGCTAAAATAAGGGCAAAAGCACCTATCACCAGGGTCACAACCTGCGAAATCCGGACAAATTTCGGACTGTCGGGGTCAAATGGAGTAAAGCGGCCAATAATGTCTGTTACAACATTACCCGATGATGCCATTAAACAACTGTCGGCCGTTGAGAGAATAGCAGAGAAATATGCTGCCATCATTATTCCAAGAAATCCAACAGGCAGTACTGTTCTGAGAAGCATGGGCAACCCGGTTTCCGGATCTGTATCTGAGATATCGGCCGCCCCCAGATAGTCGAACATTCCCTGATCTGCTGCCACACGTGCAAAAAGACCTAACAGCACTCCTAAAAATGCCATGATGGGCCATTCAAAGACACCTGCCAAATACCAGGCACGTTTTGCCGTTTTTTCATCATTACATGCATATATCCGCTGGTAGAGTGTCATCCCCACAAACCATATAGGTATAATAGTTACAGCCCAATAAACAATCTCCTGCCATGATACATTGGTCAGTGAGAGCATTTCGGGCGAAACCGTAGCCCGGATTGCCTCCATCCCCCCAATTTCAATATATGAGATTGGGATTCCCACAAAAACAAGCCCGATCATCAGCAAAGCCCACTGAATGGTGTCTGTATAGATCACTGCTTTCAAACCGCCGAGTACTGTGTAGATAATGGCTACTGCCCCCATCAGGTAAAGAGCTGTATTCTGATCCAGGTCGGCAAACGTACCGCTTGCAAGTTTTGCACCGGCAAGCATCTGGGAACTGGTAAAACCGGCATAGCCTATGGCCGATATAAAGGCTGCAACAAGGGCTACATTTGCAGAATAATAGTGTTCAAAAACCTGTGGAAAGGTGTAGGCTTTATCAAAAGCACGGTTTCCTTTTACTTTTGGAATTAGAAAAACAGCTGCCAGCCAGGCTCCAATCAACCCGGTAAACAGCATCCATGAGCCTGAAATGCCCATCACAAAACCAAGGCCTCCAAGTCCGATAGAGAAGCCACCGCCAACATCCGTGGCCACAACAGAAAGCCCAACATGATAACTCTTCATCTTACGGCCGCCAACATAGTAGTCGTCGCCGCTTTCATTCCGCTGGAAAAAGAAATACCCAAAACCGAGCAGTCCTATGATATAGACAATAAAGATAGTTAGATCAACCGGATGCATAAATTACCCGAGGGGCTTAATGGGGTGCATATTTCTGTTATTAGCCGGTAATACTGATTGGTTACAGATAATAAATGTTGATTTGAATTATGGTAGGCCTAAAGGTACAAGGTTTAGGAGGCGGTTTCAACTTGGATCATCAGAGATGTTACCCCATTTTTATACCCTTATTCAAATAGTAGTTATTTATTCTTTTGTCATGATCCGGCGGGAGTCGGAACAGGTCTTATACTGAAATAGGTTGACACAAAATTTTGGAATCAACCGAAGAAAAATAAAACCAAAAATCCACAGCCTATCTATAGCGACAGTTTTAAATTGCGTGTAATAACTCGAATTGCAAACGGTGAAATAAGTAATGAAGAAGATCGCCAGTTATTTGCCATTGGCGGGAATAGTTCGATTCTGGAATGGATGAGAAAATTTGGATATTATAACCGGTTCACTAAGCTGGACAATGAAATTAAACAGCTTAAAAAAGAGAAAAGAAAAGGGAGAAACCTAAAACAGCCGCAATATACTTTAATGTTGTGCGTACAATATGTACATTTAGTA
>JBBDMD010000198.1:0-2103 GCA_040878515.1 Balneolaceae bacterium
GGACAATTTCCGGCCATAAGTATTTCAATTTACAAGGATAACACTCCACTATTTTATTGTTTTGAAGAGGTTGAACCCGGAGAAGCCTCTTTTTCATCTCTGATGCCCGAGGGCAGCGTGCTTAATAACCGGTTTGAAGGAACAATGGTTGATAAGAACCTGGCCTATTCTATTCGCCTGAACCACGTAATGGTGAATGGAGACTCGATCACAGGGGATCTTCAGTTTAACTCTGAATTGTTCAGTCGTGCTTTGCAAAAGTCGTTTTCCGGCTCTGAGCAATCGAAACATACCTGGAACCTGGTTCAACCTGCTTGTATAGTGAGTGGTGAACTTAAGCTGGGAGGCAGTACCCGCACCACAATTACGATTAATGGGCGGGGTTATCACGACCATAATACGGGTGAAGAACCGATGAAAGAGAGTTTTGATGAGTGGTACTGGGGAAGATATCATTTCAGCAAAACGACGTTTGTTTACTACCTGATGCGGGAAAACAAACAGTGGGATAAAAAAGCCTGGCTTATAGATAATTCAGGATCTGTGATTCCAATGTCAGAAACTATAACCCTGAAGGATGCATCGACGTCCATATTTGGCCTTTCATCGGCACGGAAAATTGAATTTAATGCCGGCCGCCATCATGCCCTGTTACAACTGGATGAAATGATTGATAACGGGCCGTTTTATCAGCGATTTAATGGTAGAATTGTTTTAAAAATGGGTGAAAACATAGAGCAGGCAAGAGGTATATCGGAGTATATCTATCCGTCCAGGATTTATAATAAGCTGTTTTGGCCGCTTGTAAATATGAGAATTAAGTATCCCGGGAAGGCACACTGGGTGCAGAAAAGTCCAACACTTTATCGATGGACCTGGTAATCCCAAAAAAATCGTTAGAACTTTTTTTTACCCTTCGGGCAAAATTGTCATTGTCAATGACAATTTTGGGGTAATTTCAGTTTTAAGGAAATCCTCAAAAAAAAAGACGGCCTGAAAAGGCCGTCTTTAATAATTGCTGATCTTAAAAAATTCAGATCATTATGTTTAACCGGTCAGAGGCTTGGAATGAGTACAGTATCAATGATATGTACTACGCCATTTGTTCCGCCTAAATCTGCAATGGTTACAATAGCCGTTGAGGCTTCACCTTCGATGGTTACCGTTTCGTTTTCAACAGTAATTGTGACGTTTTGCTCGTTCAGCATTTCAATGGTCTGAGTAGCTGCCAGATCACCGGAAAATACTTCGGCTCCATATACATGATAGAGGAGAGTTTCCACAACCTGAGATTCGGTCAGTGTTGGAAGAACATCGCTTATATCTTCAAACGCCTGATTGGTTGGTGCAAATACTGTAAACGGTCCTGCACCCTGCAGAGTCGTTACAAGATCATTGTCGGCAAGAAGGCCTACTAAGGTAGTGAGGTCGTAATTTTTTGAGACAATGCCGGTAACATCCTGAAAAGCGTTTGGAAGCAATACTGAGTCAATCGCATGAATCACACCGTTTGTGGATGCAACATCTGCAGTAACTACATTTGATGATCCGTTAACAACTACGCCATTATCATCGGCTGTTATATAGAGTGATTCTTCTGAGCCGGATTCAACAGTCTGTTCCGCTGAAAGATCACCCGCAAATACCTGGGCGCCAAGAATTGTATGGTACAGTAGAATTTCAGAGATCTGCTGATCTGTCAGTGTTGCAGGATCCACTGTTTGGAACAATGCATCAAATGCATCATTGGTGGGTGCAAATACCGTGATGTCAGATGTTGCAACGGCATCTACAAGATCGGCCTGAACAATCAGGTCAACCAATGTAGTGAAATTGAAATTTTTCTGTGCTACCTGAACTGCATTCAAAAAGGCGTTTGGCAGCAGAACTTCATCCACTACATGAATTACACCATTTGAGGGCTCTTCAATATCGGCCAGAATTACATTTGAGCTTCCGTTTACAACAACACCATCCTGATCTGAAGTGATATAAATTTCTTCTTCAGCAGCAGTTGCTACGGCTTGTTCTTCATCTAAATCAGTAGACAGTGTTTCGCCAAGAAGAACATGATATGTGAGTATAAACGTTATTTGTTCTTCA
>JBBDMD010000199.1:0-2059 GCA_040878515.1 Balneolaceae bacterium
GGTGCTGCATTTTTAACCAACACCCTGATGCTGGCAATTTGCCTCAACCTGGATCTGTATAAACGATCTTTTAGTATTTACAGATAATTTCAGATCAGATATTCAAAACCTTATCTGTTCTGAGTTTAAAACTTCTTCTGTGGTATTTTGAATATCCATACTTTTGTAATCCTTCAAAATGAACTTTTGTAGGATAACCCATATTTGAATCCCAGCCGTAGTAAGGCACCTCTTCGTGCAGTTTGTGCATAAGTTCATCCCTGTAAACTTTCGCAAGTATTGAGGCAGCACCAATGGAAGCTGATTTATCATCACCTTTAATCACACAACTATAGGGTATAATGGATGAGGTAAACCGATTGCCATCTACCAATAAATAATCAGGGTTGGCAATCTTTGATTCTGCACATTTCATCATCGCTTTAATTGAGGCATGTAAAATGTTCAGATTGTCAATTTCTGCAGGTGAGCACTGTTGAATTGTCCAGAAGAGTGATCTCTTTTTTATTTCCTCAGCAATCACTCTTCTTTTTGGAGCCGGTATTTTTTTACTGTCATCAATCCCCAAAATCTGTTCCTCACCCGGTTTTAAGATTACACCGGCTGCTACTACCGGTCCGCTTAAACAGCCCCGGCCCACTTCATCCAAACCCATAACCCGATTAAAATCCTCATTCCATAACCTTCGTTCTATTTCGTATTTATCCATATGTATGTTCACTGAATTTATCTCAGGATCATTCTCATAAAAAGATATTATTTCCTATACTCAATCAACAATGGATGCAATGATTTAATCTTACTTTAAGTTATTATGAGTGATAACTTCAATAAACAGCCGGTAGATTTATGCTTTTCAGATATTCAGAATGGGATGACCGATTTAACCAACGTAAAGGAAAATCTCCTTTTGATACACTTTGGGATCTCTTCCAGGAATTGTTAACCATTTCCGGCGGGGATGTATCCCAGGCTCTTCGGTGGATGAATCAAATCGATGAGGAATACAAATTAACCGACCCCTTTGAGGATGGTTACGGCCTGGGTGATTTTATTGACGAACTGAAAGAGAGAGGCTATATCCGTTACGATGATGAACAACAGGTGATGGTCCCCACTTCAAAAACTGACCGGAGTATCCGGGAAAAATCTCTTGAAGAAATTTTTAAAAAACTTCGGAAAGGTGGATATGGGCAGCATAAAACCGTTTATACCGGCCGCGGCCTTGAGCGCCAGCCTGAGACCCGCCCCTGGCAGCCCGGTGACGACACAGCGCACCTGGACAGCACAGGCACCATGATGAATATGCTGAAGCACAGCTCACTCGATCAATTCAATCTCAGAGAGACAGATCTCGAAATCTATGATACAGACCACTATACCTCCGCGTCTACAGTTCTGTTAATAGACCTCAGCCATTCCATGATTCTTTACGGTGAAGACAGGATTACACCGGCTAAGAAAGTAGCTATGGCACTTTCCGAACTGATTATGAGTAATTATTCGAAAGATTCTCTCGAGATTGTTGCTTTTGGAAACGAAGCCTGGAAAATTGAAATAAAAGACCTTCCCTACCTTAAAGTTGGACCGTATCACACAAACACTCTTCATGGCCTGCAGGTTGCAAGACATCTGCTGCAGCGCAAGAAATTCTCAAACAAACAGATTTTCATGATTACAGACGGGAAACCATCTTGTATGTTTGAAAATGGAAAAATTTATAAGAACAGTTTTGGGCTTGACCGAAAAATTGTAAACAAAGTTTTGGATGAGGCTGTAAAGTGCAGAAGGGAGGATATAGATATCACTACATTTATGATTGCCAGGGACCCATATCTACAGAATTTTGTACGGGAATTGACGGAAGCCAATAAAGGCAGAGCCTATTATTCGTCATTAAATGAATTGGGCGGCTATATTTTTGAAGACTACATCAAAAACAGAAAAAAATCAGTTCGATAAAAAAAGCAGCTAAATTTCTTCAGCCGCTTTTTTTAATTTTGGGATTAAATAAGTGAACAGATCAGATTCCCAGATCCTGCATCACAGCATCTGTAAT
>JBBDMD010000200.1:0-9859 GCA_040878515.1 Balneolaceae bacterium
GAGCCTGAGCGGGCACGTGTTGTAATCTGGTTTGCTACACTATTTAAAGACTGTCGTTCCGCTACTTCGGGGAAATATCTTGTTTCCCAGTATTCTTCCCACCGGTCGGAGAGTTCATCAATTTCCAGGCCAAGTGATTGGATCAGCGACTGCTGAACGCTCCTTGTTGTTTTAATTCGCTGGAGAATTTCTGTGATTTTCGGTCTGCCATACTGGTCAGCAATATAATACCAAAAAGCCTGACCGCCGCGATAAGCAAAAAATCCACCAAGTTGCGGAATAGGGGGCAGGTAATTATTTAACACTGCATCCCTCATGAACATGTCTGTCTGTGTATCCCAGCCGAGTGCCAGGTATTCAGCCAAACCTTCTTCAAACCATAATGGAAATTGCAGCTGAATATTATTTTGCACAATGGATTGAACGGAGCCGCCATAATAGACATCGTTAATGTAAGCATGAGTCATTTCATGCTGTATGGTCCGCCTGAAATCAGCATAATCACCCATGAATGGCTGGGTCATCCTGTTTTTATATTTATCAGTTACACCGCCAATTCCCTGGGCATCAACGGGAAGCCGAACTACATTGGTTTGAGAAAAATCACTGTGTGAAGAGTATATAATTACGGGAATCCGGTCTGTAAGCTGTTCGCCAAAATCTTCATTCAGCTGTTTGAGAGAAGATTCAACAGTTTCTGCGGTAAACTGAGCAAGGTGATAATTTTTTTTATCGTAATAATAGATATCAAAGTGTTCAGTTTCAATAAATCTCCAGTCGTACTGATCGTATTGAACCCGGTTTTTACCGAAAAAGAAGTATTGAGCCTGAAGTTGTTCAGCAATTGCAGTACTAAAAAATACCGTGGATATTAAAACAAGTAGGAATTTGTATTGCTGTCGCATATGCGCTTCATTATAGATTAATAATCTGATAGTACCAGGTCTATTTGTCGTTTTTCAAGATCAGTACGTGTAACTTTTACTTTGATCGTATCACCCAGGCGGTAATTCTTGCCTTTAGATCGGCCGGTCAGACAGTGTAATTTGGGATGATATATATAGTAATCATCCTTTATTTCACTAACGCGAACCATGCCTTCGCAGTATATGTCATTAATTTGAACATAAATTCCATTTTCAGTGACTCCGCTGATTGTGCCTTCAAAGGTTTCTCCAAGGCGTTCTGAGAGAAACTCGACCTGTTTCAATTTAACGGAATCCCGTTCTGCCTCAACAGCAAAACGTTCTCTTTCGCTGCAGTGTTCACCTGATTCAATAAGTTGATCAAAAGTATATTCGGTGCCACCCGAATTGTATCGTTTAAGTAATCTGTGAACAATTACATCAGGATAACGGCGGATTGGACTAGTAAAGTGTGCATAATGTGAAAAACCAAGTCCGAAATGCCCAATATTTTTTGGAGAGTACTCAGCTTTAGCCATTGAGCGTAGCACAAGACCGTTTATAATATTTTCGAGAGAGGTACCTTCCACCTGTTTTAATAAATCATTGATTTGTCTTGCAGTTACACGGCCTTTCAGAGAGAAATTTATTCCCAGCGGCTTGGCTGTTTCCTGGATATTAGTCAGTTTTTCAAGATCCGGTTCGCCATGAATTCTGTAAAAAAACGGGTGATCATTTTTTGATATTTTTTTTCCTCTCTGCCTGTCTCTCAATGAGTCTACATGAAGGGCTACCGTTTTGTTGGCCATTAACATACACTCCTCGATCAGTTTATGGGCAAAAATCCGTTCTTTTACAATCACATCCACGGGTTTGCCATTTTCGTCCAAAACAAATTTAGGTTCGGGGGTTTCAAAATTAATAGATCCCTCACGAAAACGTTTTTCCAGAAGAACATTTGCAAGTTTTTCAAGCTGTTTAAGTTCAGGTTTGAACTCGTGATCGGCTTTGCCGTCTAAAATATCCTGCACCTCATCATAAACAAATCGCTGTTTGGAGTAGATTACAGTTTCTTCAATCGAATAATCGGCAAGTTTTCCATCGGGTGTTATTTCCATGAAACAGCTGTAAGTGAGTTTGTCTTCATTAGGCCTTAAGCTGCACACTCCGTTACTGAGGCGTTCGGGCAGCATCGGAATCACCCTGTCTACCATATATACACTGGTTCCCCTGTTCAGTGCTTCGTCATCCAGAATGGAACTGCGGGGCATGTAGTGAGACACATCAGCAATATGAACACCTAAATAATAATTGCCATTATCTTTAATCTCAATGCTGAGGCCGTCGTCAAAATCTTTGGCATCTGCCGGGTCGATAGTAAATACAACTTCATTTCGCATATCCCGCCGCCGGGCAACTTCTTCCGGTGTAATCTGGTCGGGAATATTTGCAGCAAATTCCTCAATATCAGGCGGAAATGCAGCCTGGAATTGCTTCTCAGCAAGTATCGACAAAACATTAGCTTCATTTGTACCTGCATCTCCGAGAGTTTGAAGTATTTTAGCCTGCGGATAACCGCGTATATCGTCCCACTGTACAAGTTCAAACGTTACTTTTTCTCCGGGTTTGGCCCCATTCAGGTCGCCGGGATCCACAAAAAAGTCAACCCTCGAAGATTGCTGATCTGCTTTAATCAGGTAGGTATTCCTGGCCGCTTCTTCCAGGGTTCCTACAAAAATGGACCTGGACCGTTTTACGACATCCTCGATCTTGCCCATCGGTTTTTTACTCTTTTTGTGATACCCGGTAAGTTTAACCTGTACAATGTCGCCATCAAGTGCTGTACCCATGTAACGCCTGGAAATTTTTATGTCCTGATCCCGTCCATCCACCATTACATAACCATCGCCGTGGCTGGTTACATCCAGTTTACCTTCAACAACAGATTCATCACGTGTTGCAGCCTCGTTTAAACGAACAAGGTTACCCTTTGTAACCAGTACGTAATCAAGCTGTTTTAACCGGTTAACTGCATTATTTACTTTTTCACTACCCTTCTTTTTTTTCATGCCCAAAGACTCTTCAAGTATGGGAATAGGGATGGATGCGTCCGGGTAGGACTTCAATATCTGTATTATCTTTTTTTCGAGTTTACTTAGTTTGTTTTGACTCATTATCTCTGTTTAAATATAAATTCTAATTATTGGCCATGTTTTGGTTCGTGCCGTCTGATTCGTTGCCGGCTGTTTCTTCTTCCTCTTTATTTCTCAGGCCAAATAAGGTTCGAAAACTATTTGAAATTCTGTTGCGTATTTCACGCCATGTATTAAACTGTACCTGGGCTTCAATTCCTACTCCGTTCATTTCCTGTGTTTGGCGCGATTCTGTGCCCAAAGAGTTGGTTAATGTCGGATCCTGCCTGTGAAAAGCAGTCAGTGAAAATGTACGGTTAATCTGATATGTAGCTCCAATATCACCAATATCACTCTGCTCACCGGTTATTTGCCCTTCTCTGCGTAATATAACACGATCGTCGAACAATCGAAGGGCAACTCCCAAATCTACTTCATTAAATGCATTCAGGTTAAAATCAACATCAAATGTAACATCACTTTGCAGAAGTGAATTAATCTGATTTGATAAAAGCGGGTTAATGAGCTGGCTGGTAATAAGCGGGCTTACCAAAGCTGCGGTACCAGAAAAACTATCCCCCAGCGTAAAACCTTGTGCCTCATCAGACGGAATAAAATTCCCACTGATAAGGATACTGGTTGCCTGTAGTAGTTTTTCATCTTCATTTTGATTCAGATTACTGATCTGCGTGGCAATGGTTGGATCCATGGTTCCTTCTATGCCCGTGGGTATTCGAAAGAAGAAGTCATTTTCGATGTTAGTTAAATTCCCGCCAATCTGAAGAACAAGCTCTACAGGAATTCGCTGTCCCGATTCCTGAACGGAGGATGATGCTGTGGATGAAAGAAGCGATGAGATTACCGGCCTTGCACGATAAATGGCAGTTACATCCAGATTGGCATCCGTAAGATCTCCCTGCCAGTTTAAGGATCCGCCTTCCTGAAGAGTAAAACGCCGGGTAAAAATATCACCACTCACAAATTGATACTCTCCGCTTTCGATATTAAACCGTCCGAACATGCTCACTTCCTGATCTTCAAGCAAAAGACGAACCTGCCCCGTTCCATTAGCGCTCAGGATTTCGTTTGTCACTCTGTCGAATACCAGCTGTACATTTAACGGGTTGTTTGCATTAAACTGCAAATCCATTGTAAACCTCTCAAGGAAGGTAAGTTCTGTTTCTTCGTCCGGTCCATTTCCGTTTTCAGATTCCTGGGTGCGTCTTGCCAGGGCATCCAGGTCAAATGTATCCACAAATTCTATAAACCGGCGGTCTTCTTCAAATTCAGTTTCATCTTCAAGCGGGATGGAAATAGTTGAATTATTTGACGTAATGGATACGGGCGTTGTGGTCCGTAAATAAGGGTTCAGGTTTGTACCCGTTATCCGAACTTGACCCGAGCCATATAAACTGGCGTAAAACGGAATTTCCGGATCGTAGGAATTATTCATGAAATGAAGATTATTCAAATTCAATGTAAGATCCATAAGGTTTGTGGGAGCAAAATCCTGTAAATCTACCTGGCCGGTAAAGGATCCGGTTCCACCCTGATTATCCCGAAGTTGAATATCCCGGAAAAGAAGCCCGTCTGTTTTATTAAAATCCAATGCTCCGTTAAATGTATAACCTACGTTTGTGAAAATGGGCCTGCCGAACACATCATTAATTTCAAAGCGTGATTCAAAATCAAATTCATCCTCTGTGCCTCTGATAAATCCGCTGCCTGATGCACTTCCTTCCATCTCATTGATAATACTTGGCACAATAACGGTAACAATCCACATATCTATTTGTTCAAAATTGGCGTCAAAACGGAACAAATCTTCACCTTCTTGAATATTTTCGGGAATTTTAAAAAACCCATTCAGTTCCAGGTCCTGGCCGATATTGTTGTTACCAGAAAGGTAATCTGAATATTTATCCGGATCAGTATATATATGAACTCTTGTATCAAACTGATTTTGCTCGGTATTCAAAACACTTTCAATGGTAACATCGCCGATCAGCCGGTCCATTATTTTGCCCTCGTCTATATTAATGGATCCCTGAATAGACGGCACCTGATTGAGGGTACGGGTTTCAAACTGGCCGTTCATGATACCTGAAAACTGGATTCTGCCGCCAATTAAATTTGAGATCCTGTTCAGGTTTAAATTCTGAATGGAATATTCCACAGAGTCGTCAAAATCGGAACTGTATGTACCATTGATGGATATATAATCAGATTCGCTGGTAAAAATGAAATCTTCCAGAGTAACAGATTTTTGATCGCTGAATATCACAACTGGGGTCTCTTCGGATTGCCAGCTGTATTCTGATGTACCCAGCTCAAACTGATCAAGAGTTATCGAAATCTCCCTTTCTCCAAGGATGCCGGATAATGAGGATTTAAATTGAAGATCATCCTGCAGCCGTTCGATGTTATGCTGAATCTGAAATGTATTATTGCGTAAAGAGATATTGATAAAACTCTCTTTGAAGTCGAATGTGCTGGTCGAAAATCCTGAGTTGTTTAACTGAAAATCGAATGAACCGGACTCTTTTAATTCCCGGCCATACTGAAAATTAGCATTCAGGGATGAATTTAGGTTATCAATGGAATGAAATTCGGATGACTGATATTCATCAAATAAATTTCCCGAAAGCAAAAAACGGTCTTTAGTTACATTTAATGATGAAGTAAGCCGGGCCCTGCTGGTAAAATCAGGAAGGCCCGGAAAATATTTGGAAAGCAGTTCCATATCCTTCAGATTGATTTGAAGCGATAAATCTGCAGCCGGATTTTCATCGCCAGTGAACAGGGAATCAGTTATGTAGAAAGATGTATCAGTTGCTATAGCGATTTCATCATAATATCTTTCTTTAAAGTAACCTGACCAGTGCCTGGTAAAATCCCGCAGCAGTGTAGGCTTTAGCGTACCGGAAAGCTCACCATCAAAAAAGGAACTTGTAAACCGTAAGGTTCTGGACTCAGTATCAGTATCGGAGATATCCGCATAGAGCTGATGAGCACGCAATGTGTCGCGGCCAATAAAAGATTGATCCACTTCCACGCTAATGCGGCCGTACATATCATCAATATCCGAACCCTGTAAATTCACTGAAAATGTACCGTTAAACCCGGAATTATCAACCCCCAGAAATCCGGAGTAATTAGTTACATCCACATTTGTACCATTCCCATTTACTATAAAATGATATCCTTCATTTAAAAAACGAAGGGATCCGTCGGCATTCATTGCTGCCGGTCCGTCTTCAGCCGAAATGTTGTAGTTCAACTGACTTGCATCGTAGTTTAATTGCCCGATAAGTTTGGAGAATTGAATACCGGAAACCCGGCTGTTGTTTAAATCGAGTGAACTTGCAAACGAGGCTTCTTTGTTTAACCCTCGTCCCACCAAAACCACACGTCCCTGTAGTACAGTTGATTGGGTGGTATCGTTTAAGAAAGGGGTAATGTCGATTGAATCTGCCTGGGCAAACAGTTCATAACTGAACTCATCCATGTAGTCCAGTTTTGCATCCAGGTTCATGGAACCGGAGCCGGTTTCAATGTCTAAATTAGTATTCGATTCTGATAGTGAACCGTGAATTTCACCTCTGATCGTGCTTAAATTATACCGGTCAAGATCAATATTATTCAGGAAATTGTCCGAAATCCATCTTTTTTCATCAGGATGGATGACTATATTTTCAAGCAGGGCGTCATAGGATAATGAGTCATTCAGCAGGTTTGCCAATTCACCCGAAATCAGAATAGAGGATTCACCCAAGGTAGCCTGAATATGATCCAAAAACATGGTTTCAAAATCCCCTTCGGCGTCAACTTCAATTTCAAAGTTAGGGCCGTCAAGCGGATAATCAGCGATAAATTGATTCAAAAAGCGCCCGTTAACAGTAGAAGGACTTAGATTAAATCTATAATCAGCTGATTTAAACTGGTCATTTAGATTTCCACCAAAGAGATTAACAGGCGAAGCTTCCAGATTTACATTCAGATCAGCCATGGCTGTGGTAAGTTCAATGCTATTGAGTTCAAAAAACTGCCGGTCGTTAAAAAACTGGCCGGAAAGCTGAATAAATTGATAGTCGGTGTCCGGCAAATCCGCATTTATGCTTAAAATATCAACAAAAAATTGTGATTCTGTAATCTCCAGGAAGAGTTCGGAATTCAGATTTTCTACTGTGAGTGGTGTTGAGAGTTTTGTAAATGAGGGCAGTTCAATGGATTCATCGAGATTAAGCCGTCCGTTTACCACCGATATTTGCGGTGCAAATAAATTAATTCTGTTAAAAATTTGTGGGTTTCCGGTTTCAGAATCAGGATCCCTTTCCGGTGAATGAATGGATTTGAATGCAGTTAAAAGCGTAATTTCATCATTAGATAAGGATAGTTGCAGTACCGGATTTTCTACTTCGAAAGACTGGATACTCAAATTCTGTTGCAGCAGCTCCCACCAACCAATTGTAAAGTTTGCCTGCTGAAAAGATAACACCGGGTTTATGCTGTCGGCCGGGGCAAATATATTCCCTTCTGATACTTCAGCCTCGAAAGGAAGCCAGCCGGTAATAGATTTAATTTCTAAAGTACCTTCAAACTGATTGTTAAAAGTTGCTTCAATTTCAGATTTGAAATAGTTCTTACTGGCCGGAAGCTGCAGTGCTCCCGCTATAAGCAGCACACTTATTAAAACAAAACCGACAATGGACAGGATAGAAATCCATAAATATATCCAAAGTTTATAAAACCAGCGAAGAATCAATTTAGTTGATAGATTTGATGTTATTGTATAGGGTTCAGCTCGTTAATTGCAGCCATCCAGGAGTGTTCAATCAGCTCTTTGTTATTAACCGTTTTTATGACAGGATGTTGCCATTGATCCAGTAAAATGAACCGTAAATTTTCATTAAGCCTTTTTTTATCTGATTTCATATACTCCATAAGGTTGCTCACGGATAAGTCATCTTTTGTTACCCTGAAATTATAGAGCGGCCTGTATTTTATTAACGGAGCGGGGTTGATGGTTTTGCCGGTTAAATTAGAGAGTTCTGTGGCTGCCAGCATTCCCAGATAAACAGCCTCTCCATGGTTCATTTTGTTGAAGCCGCAAGCCTTCTCCAGTGCGTGGGCAAAGGTATGGCCAAAATTAAGATATGCACGAATACCACCTTCAAATTCATCTTTTTCCACGATATCGGCTTTAATTTTCACGCACCTGGCAATTAAAGAAATCAGTTCTCCGGGGGAGATCTTTCCGGGGTTCTCTTCAAAAAATATTTCAGCCTTCTCGAGAATATCTGTGTCTTCAATTGCTCCGTATTTTAAAATTTCACTCAGGCCATTGACCCATTCATGCCGGGGTAATGTTTTTAGAAAATCAATATCAGCTATTACTGCTTCCGGTTGGTAAAATGCTCCGATTAAATTCTTTCCTTTTGTGTGGTTGATACCGGTTTTCCCCCCGATGGAGCTGTCTACCATTGCCAGAAGGGTCGTTGGGATATGGATCAGGGGAATGCCACGCAGCGCGGTTGATGCAGCAAATCCGGCAAGATCGCCGGTTACACCACCGCCAACTGCCAGAAGGGGAGTGTTTCTCCGAACCTCATTGTCCAGTAAAAAATCGAGGCAGGCAATCCACTCTTTAGCAGACTTACTGGTTTCACCCTGAGGAATTACACGGATTTTGTAATCAATCTTATTATCAGACAAAACAGTTAATATTCTCTCCCTGTGATACTGGTCCGCATTTTCATCAATAAGGATAAAAACCCGATCGGCCTCCCGGCTTTTCAGCAGCGAGCTTAAAGTATTAAACAAAAGGGACTCGCCAACTATTGCAGGATATGTTTTTGAAGCAGACCGTACGTCTATTTTAGCCTTCATATAGTTTTAGCTTTGTTATGATCCGGTTAGCAACATCGTTTAGCTGCAGATTATTAGTTTTAACGGTAATGTGTGCCTGTGAGTAAAAAGGCATTCTGTGTTCCAAGAGTGAATCTATCCTGATCCTTAAACTTTCAGTGTCTGTATGGCTTAGCAGAGGCCTGTTTTGACTGTTTTTTAACCTGTTAAAAAGTACGGAACGGGGAGCATCTAAAAAAACGATCCAGCCATAAAGTTTAAGGTGATCAATGATTTTCTGATTTTGCAGCGAACCACCTCCAAGTGCCAGAATTCCTTCCGTTTTTTTTGCTGTTTCAGTGAGCTGTTTCAATTCTGTTTCCCTGAAATACGCTTCACCTTTTAGCCGAAATATATCCGCAATTTTCAGTCCTTCCCGCTGTTCGATTAGCGAATCCAGATCATTAAATGGAACCTGAAGTATTTCAGCCACCCGTTTTCCAACGGACGATTTTCCAGACCCCATCATTCCGCAAAGAAAAACAGGGTGTGATAATGAGAAACTCATGAGTTGTCTATTTTTTTAGGTTGTACCATTTCAACATCTTCGCGCTGTACTCGAACGGCCCCGGTTGCGGAACCCTTCGGTTTGGTTACATATTTTCGCTTTGTAACGATTACCGGTGCTAGCTTCGATCCCCTGGCTTTTGAGTTCCATGCCGCTATGGATGCCGCTTTTTGGACAATTCCTTTTGGCGGCATCTCCTTATTGTTATTCATTCGAATAACTACATGAGAACCGCTAACGCCTCTTGCATGCAGCCAAACATCTTCTTTATGGGCATCGCTTGTGAGCCGGTCATTACTTTTTGCACTTTTACCTATCCAGATTTCATATTTACCAATGGTTGTCTTTCTGTAGGGGAGAGACTCTTTCTTTTGTGTTTTGGCTAATATACCAAGGTCACGAAGTTC
>JBBDMD010000200.1:9959-12192 GCA_040878515.1 Balneolaceae bacterium
CTTCGTGGGCATGCGCCATGAGTAAGTGGCCGTATTGTTCATATTGTTCTGCACGCGCCAGTCCTTTGCCGGCCTGTTGAAGCTGCTCAATGGTTGATCGGGTCTGTTTTATGGCTTTCTCAATCTTTGGGTTCAGGGATTGTAATCTTGCTGACAGCCGCCGTTCACGGGATGTTTCATAATAGACATACCGAATGGCCTCATTTACATTACCGAAGGTTTTTTTGTTTGGTACAGGGAGTAATTCTTCCGGAATGAGGCATAAATTACCATCTCCAAGAACCCTGAATTCCGGTTTATTTAACATGGCATCTACTAACTTTCGAACTACATCAGTTATTTCCGAAGATTTTTTCTCATCCAGGGAGTAGGTGTCGTTAACAGGCCCGATCAGGTGCCTTGGAAATTTAGGTTCTAACGAAGTGATGGTTTTTTTCGGACTGAGGCCGGAATCAGGTTTTTTTGCAGGTTTTGCCTTCCTGGGTTCGGGTTCCTGCCGGCCAATAAATTCATCACTTCCCTTAAATGATTCTGTAATCATTCCATCCCTGACCAGGAATACATTTGGTTTGTTTCCAAACAGTTGAAACAGGAGTTTTAACCCGTTTGAAAAGTAAATTGAAATGTATCTGTCGTTATCAGCCAGATTAATATTTTCTATAAATTGCCCATTGAGTTCTTCAAAAAAAGTTGTTGTGTTTGATTTCTTTTGTGGGCGGTCTTTATCTATAAAAAGTGCTGTTTCAGCCGAGTTGGCTGAGAAGATGAGTCTGTTTACCTTTTCAGATAGTTGAAAATATCCCTCCCAAACATCTTTATGCGGAGAATAACTAAATAAAAATTTTGAGCTGTTGAATTTGTCATTTAATAATTTGCTTAGGTATATTAATACGAAATAGTTGTTCATCAATTTCAGTGAAGTAGACAATTAGAGATGTAGTTATAAAAAAAATACACATATGCAATATCCCATATTTCAATCAATTGTAAACAAGATAGATGCATCATTAAAAAAGAGAAATATACACGTAGTTAAGTTTAAAACATGGGAAGAAGCGAAGATTAATGCTGCGGGCCTTGAAATTCTGATCGATTTACAGGATTCAACAAATCACCTAACGCAGCTGTCGATTAATTTTGACTGGGATCGATTTCGTGAAGCAGCTCTTGCTACACAGCTTAACGGTACAGATAACCACCCGATGTTAAAAGCCAGACATCTGACTGAAGCCAATGTTGCACCGGCTATAGATGTAGAACTGGTATGGTATTTTAACGAAAGCAGCTGCCAGCCGTCTACCACAAACGGGGAGACCGACTACCGTATAAAGGCGGCCGGGGAATGGATGGACAGTGCCAGTAATAAAGTAAATGAACTTTTAATATCGGATGATATCATTACCCGGTGGCATCTTGAAATAGACGGAGATGAAAATGGTAAATATCTCTCTGCAATCAACCTGATCTCATACTTTCAGTTTTCCATGGCAGAATTGGAAAGCCTGAATGAAGTTCAGAGCTTCGTGACCAGAAAACTGACACATTTGCTGTTTAAAGCCAACAAGATCATTAAAATTGTAGATGAAACAATTGTTGTTGAAGCTGCTGCCTGATACAAAAAAAGGACACGCAAAAACGTGTCCTTTAAAATGTTTTAAATCTAACCGTTCAGTCTACTTTTTCTTCTTGTGACGGTTTTTTCGAAGTCGTTTTTTGCGTTTATGCTTAGCTATTTTTGATCGTTTTCTTTTTTTTCCGCTTGGCATGAATAATTACCCGGTAAAATTAAATTAGCCTTCTTGTTTCTTTTAAAGTGAAAACTTAAATAAATATTTCACTTCTGTTGTGTTCTTAGTTTTGCAAAATACAAAAACTTTCAGATAAATCTATAACCCTGTTTTACAAGTAACTGACAAATTGCATCAGCCAGGCGGTTACCATAGCTGCATAGGTTCCAACGGCATATCCAAATACGGCGAGTAACACACCTACTGGCGCTAATGCCGGATGAAATGCAGATGCCACAATTGGGGCCGATGCTGCCCCTCCGACATTGGCCTGAGAGCCCACAGCAACAAAAAAGAACGGGGCTTTTATCAATTTAGCGACAGTTAGTAAGATCGTTACATGGATAAGTATCCAGATTAAACCAATCACAAAATATCCTGGTGAGCTGAATATTGCTAAAACATCCATCTGCATCCCTATCGTCATTACCAGGACATAGAGAAAA
>JBBDMD010000201.1:0-12094 GCA_040878515.1 Balneolaceae bacterium
GGGTAAATTGTAATCAGCTGTTCGATCCTTTCCCTGTTCGAATCATTATATCTTGGCTTTTCAACATAGGCTATCAGCTTATCATCAAATTGTTCAAATCCATAAAAATCGAGGTCCAAAAGTTCTGCTATAAACTGCTCCTGGTATCGGTCATCAAGATCAAATATCAGTTTCAGATAGTTCATAAATCAATCCGGTTATAGATCAGCTCAAGCAAAACATCACCAACAGCTTCAAGCGTTTCCGGGTCGATAATCTCAAGATTGTCATTTTGGGTATGCCAGTAAGGAGGGAACTTCAACAGCCCCTCTTCATCAATTCTGTGATTTATGATATTAATCATGGAAATTCCCGTTATTCGCTGCACAATTACATGATCATCCGATACCAGCCCGCCGCGTTCGTCTACAAACAGATTTCCGTAGCCAAGCTGGTCTGCCACCAACCAGATTTCATTGACCAATGCCGGGTTAAACTGCATTGAATATCTTTCTTTTGGGAAACGGGCGTTTTTACCACCCACCATATCCAGCAAAATTCCAAACCGTGGGATGTATCCCTGAACGGGTGGATTTTCACTCCAGTATCTGGAACCCAGAAAATAGTTGCTCAGATCAGATGTCTCGCCATAATCTTCTCCATCAAACAGTAGAATATCAACCCCAATGGGAAGTTCATTTTCAGAGAATATATTGGCCAACTCCATGAGTACCGCTACTCCGCTTGCACCGTCATCGGCACCCAAAATGGGCTCCTCAGGATTTTCAGGATCTTCCTCCCCCCTCGGCCTGGAATCCCAATGGGCTGCCAGAAGAATCCGGTCTCTTTTTTCGGGAGCAAAGGAGGCTAAGATATTATAAAGCTTTAGTGAATCTCCATAAACTTCCAATTCAAATTCCTGAACATAAACAGCCCTATGGCCGGCAGTATTTTGAAAGTGTAACCTGAAGTAATTTTTAGCTTCTTCATGAGATTGTGAATTGGGAACCCTCGGGCCAAAACTCACCTGATCTTCTACATATTGATAGGCCATTTCTGAAGAAAACTCAGGTACATTCCTGCCCTGTCGGCTAAATTGTTCACTTTCACTGGATTTACTGCATCCCTGAATCATAAGAATTGTTGACAATATGAATATCAGCAACAACCATTTAATCATCCACAGACCCGCTGCTTTGGTGCACCATTGTAGCCGCAGATTGCTGGACTGGAAATACAATTGTATCCATAATATTCACGTGTGGAGGCCTGTTCGCAACAAATAATATAATTTCGGCAATATCTTCTGCTTTAAGCGGCTTCATATCTTCATACACTTTGTCTGCCTTTTCGCGGTCACCATAATAGCGTACCTCACTGAATTCCGTATCAACTAGTCCGGGCGAAACGGCACTAACACGTACATTACTGCCGTGCAGGTCCATCTTGGTGGCTTTTGTAATGGCATTCACTGCATGCTTGGTAGCTGCGTAAGTCACGCCTCCCGGGTAGGCTTCATGCCCCGCGATGGAGCCGATATTTATAATATGGCCTTCATTTCTCTCTTTCATCTGTGCCGAAATAAACCGGGTCATTGTAAGCAACCCTTTGATATTGGTATCAATCATACGGTCCCAGTCATCAAACTTACCACTATAAATCGGATCGGTACCCACTGCCAGCCCTGCATTATTCAGCAGTATATCTATAGGATGTTTGATTTCTTGGATTGCCTTTTTACATTCATCTCTGTCCCTGACATCAAAACATCGTGTAATCACTTCCACACCATGCTCCTTGATGAGAGATTTTTGAAGTGTTTGAAGGCGATCATTGCGTCGTCCTGTAATGATTAAATTGGTACCGGATTCAGCAAAAAGAACAGCACTGGCTTTCCCAATGCCGGATGTAGCACCAGTGATCAGTATCCATTTATTTTTCAGGCGGTTTATCGAATCCATGATTTAATCTGTGTTTTGCAATCGTTCTATTTTCAGTGCAGCCTGCAGTACATCTGCTTCGCGAAATGCATTTCCCATAAACTGTACACCAATGGGCAGTCCATTGGAGTGTGTTCCGGCAGGAACACTGATTCCGCAAATACCTGCAAGATTTGCCGATATTGTATACACATCATTCAAATACATTTGAACCGGGTCATCCTGGTTTTCACCCAGTTTAAATGCCGTGGTCGGAGCTGTTGGCGATATAAGTACATCTACTTTTTTGAATGCTTCTTCAAAATCCTGCTTAATCAGCCTTCGCACTTTCTGTGCTTTTGCATAATAAGCGTCATAATAACCGGCACTCAGTACGTATGTGCCCAGTAAAATTCTGCGTTTTACTTCTTCGCCGAATCCTTCAGTCCTGGATTTTTTATATAGCCGGATCAGTGGAGTGTCAATTTTTGTGAGCCGTTCAATAGCCTCTTCCTTTCCGGCACCAACCGCTGTTTTAATCTCTTTTTCAAGCGCTTTTGTTTCCATGCCAAGCTCTTCTTCCACCTTCGAAAAATCTGCCCGGTGCCCGTACCTTATCCCGTCATACCGTGCCAGGTTACTGGATGCCTCAGCAGTAGCAAGAATGTAATAGGCTGCAATTCCGTATTTCATATGCGGAAGCTTCACAGGAACCAGGTCTGCCCCCTCCTTTTCCAGATCTTTGAGCTGCTGCTGAATTAAATCCCTGATTTCAGAATCCAGCCCTTCGCCAAAATACTCTTCAGGAACACCTACTTTTAATTTTCCGTCTGCATTCCGGACAACCTCAGGATAATTTTCTACCGGAACATCGGCTGATGAGTTGTCCATGGGATCATGCCCCGCGATCTGGCCAAGCATCACCGCGGCATCGATTACATTCCTTGAAAAAGGCCCGATACAATCAAAAGAAGAAGCAAAAGCAACCAGTCCGTACCGCGACACACGACTGTATGTGGGCTTCAGGCCTACCACTCCGCAATAGGAAGCAGGCTGTCGTATAGATCCTCCCGTATCCGATCCAAGGGATATATCGCACATATTTGCTGCAACAGCAGCTGCACTCCCCCCGCTTGACCCGCCCGGAACATAGTCATTGTTTACCGGGTTTTTGGTTTCCCCGTAAATGGTATGTTCTGTTGAGGAACCCATGGCAAATTCATCCATATTGGTTCTGCCAATAAAAAGGGCATCCGCTTCCTTAAGCTTTTTGATGACGGTTGCATCATAAACACTTTCGAAATTGTGCAGCATATGGCTTGCACAGGTTACCTTTTTACCTTTCTCACAGATTACATCTTTGATTGCCACAACAGAACCGGCTAATGCGCCGGCTTTGCTATCATCAATCTTTTTCTGAATATCTGCTGCTTGTTGCTGAATTGACTTTTCATCGAACTGTACAAATGCGTTAATTGCCGGGTTATCTGACTGAATGGTCTGCAGATAACTATCTGCAATATCTTGCAGTTTGATTGATCCGGATTGCAGTTGCTCTTGGGTAGAGAGCAGATTTTTCATTGAGAAATGCTATTTATTTTCTGATTCTTTTTCAGTTACTTTTTCAGAAACTTTTTCCTTTTTTTCAGGTTCTTCATCGCGATAACGGGTAGATTCGTCTATATCCCGCTTTCCTTTGTCGATCTCTTTTTTGATATCGTCAGAGGCTTTTCGGAACTCTTTGATACCCTGGCCTAAACCTCTTGCAAGATCAGGAATTCGTTTTGCTCCAAAAAGAAGCAGAACAACAAGTATAACGATTACCCATTCAAATCCACCAATGCTTCCCATAATATTTGTCCTTCTAAGAATTTTTTGAATTTTATGTTATGGAACTAAGATATAAAATATTTTATTCACCTTTCGAATAAGGAACCGAAAAAAATTGTACTTTTGTGCTCTTTTTACTTGCATCTTTCATCCACAAACATTTTATAACAGTCGTCAACCTTATTATTTAAACAATTACTAAACTAAAAACTATGATTTGGACAGTAGAATTAGCCGCAGCACTTGATGAAGCCCCCTTCCCGGCAACAAGAGAAGAGTTAATAGAATGGGCCGAAAGAAACGGGCTTCCGCAGCAGGCTATTGATAATTTGTATGAACTTGATGAAATAGAAGAAGGTGAAGATACTATTTATGAAGGCATAGAAGACATCTGGCCTGATTACATCAGGAAAGAAGATTTCTTTCATGGGGAGGAAGACGAAGGTTTTGATTATGACGATGTATAGAATCGGTATGCAATCTATTCAATTCAATTCCATTCAATTAAGTTGAAGTTCGTGCGTTAAAAAATTTACAATACCTTCGTAACCTATTTCGACTCAACGTTATAACCTACAATAATTGCGTGCGCTTTTATTTATTGCCGTTCCTTTTTATATGCCTTCTCATATCGGCCGCCGTGCCTGTAGTTGCTCAAGACTCAACACAAAATACTGAAGTAACTGAGAGTGACAATCCGAACGTTGTAAGAAAACTGAGATTTACCGGAAATCGTAATGTTTCAGACGGGGTACTTAAGAGATTGGTTCGCACGCGCACTAACAGAGAGTTTTTGGGCATACCAAGATTTACCCCATGGTACTATATCCACCAGGTTTTCGGTGTGGGTGAAGCTCCTGCCACACTCAGCCGCGAAGTTGTAGCGAACGACATGGAACGCATAAGTATCTACTATGAAAACATCGGTTTTTTTGAAACCACAGTAGACACAACCATCGTTGAATACAGAGAGAATCGTTATGAAGTCTCTTTCATTATTGATGAAGGCCCTCTTTCTGAGATCAATTCGGTTAGCTACACCGGAATTCCCGATTTCCAGGAACCGGGCCTTAAGGAAAGGTTTTACTCCGAAAGCCGGTTTGAGGGTAATATGCTTAACGACAGCACATTCAGTGTGAATGAATCCTACCGGGCCCAGATACTCCGTGAAGAACAGACGCGGATTATTGATTTTTTAAAAAATAATGGCTTTGCTTCGGTGCAGCGCGATTCAGTAAGAACGCTTATCAAACGGGATACAGATATCCCCACACGGATGGATATCCTGTTTACACTGAATCCCGGACGTCTCTATACTTTTGGCGATGTATATATTCAGCTGAGCGGCCCGGAAGGAGAAAACAGCTATCAGGACTCCCTGGTTGTAAACGACTCATTGCGGACAATGGATAACCATCAGATTGTAATGCAAAAACAATCCTCCGCCCAGGTTAAATTCTCGCTGTTAACAGACCAGATTCGTTTTACCCCTGGCGATACATTTGATCAGTCGGCCTATTTAAGAAGTGTAAATTCATATCAAAATCTGGGTATGATGATTATAAATCGCTTTGGCCTCTCCGAAGAGAGCTCCCTGCCCGACTATAGTAATACCGAAATCCCTGTCTATTTTGATCTACAAACCATTCCAAGACATTCTATACGAACTGAATTTTTCGGAATGAGACGTTACGGCTTTGGTACCGGAATTGGTATGAATTACAGCAATAACAATACATTTGGACGGGCCGAAAACTTTACGGTCGGGCTGAATACAAATTTAGAATATGTAACATCATCCACACTCAATGAAATTGCTCCCAGGGATTCACTGGGTAACCGGGTTTCAAGCGGATCCACTATCTTTCAGAGCTATGAAGTAAGAGCAGAGTATTCGCTGCCGCGTCTTATCTTTCCATTCAGCTCTTTAAATCAAAATGCTGCGATTGAATCTGCCAGAACACAATATTCCCTGGCCTACAGTCAATCCAATCAGCTTTTTTTCGATATCAATTCTGATGTGCGGTTTAATTTACGGTACAATATAAACCATTCTTCAGGATTACGCAGCCTAATTGATGTGATTGAGCTGGATATTGTGGATACGGATCCATCCAGCCAATTCAGGCAAAATCTGATTAATGAGTTTGGTGAAGATTCATTTGAATTCAGAAGAATTGAAGAAGATTTCCGCCCGCAGTTTTCATCTATCCTTCGGTACACCCTTCGAAATGTAAATACAAATCTTGTGAAACGTAATTCAGGAAGTTTCGGGGAATATTCCATCGCATTTGCCGGGAATATTCCACACGCAATCGACCGGTTTTTAGTTACACCCGGCGAAATTGAACAGAGCTTACCCTCTCCAATCGGAATCTCATCAAATTCCCTTGCTTACAGCCGGTTTATAAAACTCACAGCCGATTACAGACGATATATTCCGATTTCCCCGGATGGCGTTTTTGCTTACCGGCTGTTTGGCGGTATTGCCCAGCCTTATGGTGGAAGTGACAATATCCCGTTAAACCGCCGGTTTTTTGCGGGCGGCAGCAACGATATTCGGGGATACAGCCCGTTCCGCCTGGGGCCCGGTAAAATAGCACCCGAAGAGGTAACTACGGCCGGTGGTGAAATAAAACTGGCTGCTTTTACCGAACTGCGCCAGATCGTTCTTAAAGATGTATTGAGTGCTGATTGGCACGTAGCCTGGCATACAGATGCCGGTAATATTTGGTATGGGCCTCAAAATACGTTCCGTGATGAGGAAAACGTAAATATTCTGAAAGAGGGTAAATTTTTCTTTAACTCATTTTATAAGCAAATTCCCGTAACAACCGGCATCGGCCTTCGCTTCGACTGGGATTTTATTGTGGCAAGATTCGATTTTTCATTCCGGGCTCACGATCTTGAAACCGGCTGGTTCCAAAACCGTCAAATGTATTTTAGTTTTGGTATCGGGCATTCATTTTAATTCTGTAAATCTGACTATGTTTAAAAAAAGTGATTTTAAAAAAATAAAGGATCAGGGAAATATCGTCCTAAAATCAAAAATGCTTGAGAATCTCTCTTATTCTGAGCGGTACGAATTACTGCAGCTCTGTCACCGCCGGAAATTTAAAGAGAATGAATTTATCTACTATCAGAATGATCCGGGAACGGGAATGTATTTCATTGAAGAGGGCAAGGTACAGCTTATCGTATCTGATGAATCGTCGGACACCGAAAACAAAGAGTTTAAAATTGAATTATCGTCACCAAACGAATTCGGGATGATGTCGATCGGATATGAAATTCAGCGTATGTCGTCTGCACAATGCCTCACAGAATGTACCCTTCTCGGTTTTTTTAAGCCTGATTTTGAAACCCTGAAAAAACGTCATCCGGAAACCGCAATTAAATTTCTTGAAGCTGTATCTATACAGGTAATGAAACAGCTTGAACTCACCATGCGAAAACTAAGTGAAATTGCTGATACCAAAGCCGCGTTCAGTATTCAGTTTGAATCACAATATAATATCGAAAACTCTGAAGAGCAGTCTTAATGGCATTAAAGAAAGGCGAAACCGTAGAATTACGCATCGAATCCACGGCGTTTAAGGGTAAAGGTGTTGCCAAACATGACGGTTTAGCCGTATTTATTCCCGGTACCGCACCCGGCGACCTGGTAAAGGCCCGCATAACACGCAAAAAAAAGAACTACCGGGAGGCAAAATTAATTGAGATTTTGGAACCTTCCGACATCAGAATCACTCCCCGGTGCAGACATGCCAATGTTTGCGGCGGCTGTACCTGGCAGCATCTTAAATACAAGGATCAGTTAGCCGCCAAGGAGCAGCATGTACGTGATCATATAGAACGAATTGCCGGCCTGAACCCCGAAATTGTTAAACCGATCATAGGCTGTGACACCGATTTTTATTATCGCAATAAAATGGAATATAGCTTCGGCACAAGACGATGGCTCTCAGAAGAGGAGATTCAAAAAGAGACCTTTGTCGACGATTCAGCATTTGCCGTTGGGCTGCACGCACCCGGCCGTTTTGATAAAATACTAAACCTTAAAGAGTGCCATCTGCAGGACCCGGTCTCATACGAAATCCTGGATTTTGTTCGTAGCTATTGCATAGAGCATGGAATACCGGCATTTGATGTTCAAAAAAATGTCGGCTTTATGCGCCACCTGGTCATCAGAAACTCGCACTATACCGATGACCTGATGGTTAACATTGTGACATATGAGGATGACCCAAAGTTAATGAGTAAACTTTCGGATGCTTTAATGCAAAATTTCCCATTAATAACCACTATCGTCAATAATGTGAATGATCAGCCCAACCCTACGGCCATCGGCCGGTTTGAAAATATCATTCACGGCCCCGGATTTATTGTAGATCATATCGGGAATCATTCTTTTAAAATTCATGCAAATGCATTTTTTCAGACAAATACTGCCCAGGCTGAGAAACTCTACTCTGTTGCCCGCAATTTCTGTGAGATTGAACACGGCGGCCACCTTTTTGATCTCTATTGCGGAGTCGGTACACTTTCCCTGTTTATGGCTGATAAAGCCGATAAGGTTACAGGAATTGAAATCGTGGAGGTGGCCATTGAAAATGCACGCTTTAATGCAATAGAAAACAGTGTGGATAATGTGAAGTTTGTAGCCGGTGATATGAAAGACACATTTAATGATGAGTTTATGACTCAGAATGGCCGGCCCGATTGTGTGATTACCGATCCGCCCCGCTCCGGCATGCATCCCGATGTTGTGGAGCAGCTCTGCGGCCTGAATGTAAACCGCCTTGTGTATGTAAGCTGTAATCCTTCTACAATGGCCAGGGATTTAAAAATTATGAGCAACTATTACCATGTGGATACTGTTCAGCCGGTGGATATGTTTCCCCAAACCTATCATATTGAAGCGGTTGCAAAACTAACCAGAATCCAATAACGGATCTCTCCATTAATGTTTGCAAAATTGTACACCACTCAGGGTTTTACCTGAGAACTGTTCCTGAAAATTGTATCAAACCTAAATGCCTCAGAAAGCAATTGTTATCGGTGCCGGACTTGGCGGACTCTCTGCAGCTTCACTTCTTGCAGTGAGAGGCTGGGAAGTATCTCTTTTTGAAAAAAACAGCACCCCCGGCGGAAAAATGCAGCAGTGGCAATCGGGTGGCTACCGGTTTGATACCGGCCCCAGCCTGCTTACCATGCCTTTTATCATTGAAAAACTATTCCGTGAGTGTGGTTACAACTATCATGACTTTTTAACCCTTATTGAACCAACACCACTGTGCAGATATTTTTATAAAGACGGAATTATCTTTGATAATGATTCAGACCGAAATACAAGTATCCGGAATATCCGGCAGTTTGCGCCCGAAGATGCTGACGCTTACTCGAAGTTTTTGGATTATTCCGAAGATCTATATAAGAAAACAGCGGATGCATTTCTTTTCAACCCGTTAAACAGTGCCGGTGATCTAAAAAAACTGAACTGGATTGACCTGCTCAGAATCGATGCTTTTTCAACGGTGTCTCAAAAGGTAGACCACACGTTTTCATCAACTTATTTGAGAAAGTTTTTTAAACGATTTACCACCTACAACGGATCATCCCCCTTCCAGGCTCCTGCCACCCTGAATGTAATTCCTCATGTAGAACTGAACCAGGGAGGATACTATGTTCAGGGCGGTCTTTATTTGATTGCTGAAGCACTCCTGAAGCTGGCACAAAACCTTGGGGCTAAGATTTATTTCAATGAGGCCGTGTGCTCTATCAAAACGGATCATAAAAGAGTAACAGCAGTTGAAACCCGGGATGGCAACCGGCATCAGGCAGATTTAATTGTTGCCAATTCTGATGCCACGGATACGCTGCTGAATCTGCTTCCCCATGATGCCATTTCAGGATTTAAGCGTGAACGGCAAAAAAATCTGGAGCCCTCCTGCTCGGGATTTGTACTCATGCTGGGCTGCAACAGGCAATGGGAGCAGTTGAAACATCATAATATTTACTTCTCAGACAACTACGAGCTTGAGTTCAGGCAAATATTCCGCGACAGGGAGCTGCCCGAAGATCCTACTATTTATGTAGCTAACACCTCATATTCTGATCGTGATCATGCCCCTGAGGGTAGTTCCAATCTGTTTATTTTAGTCAATTCACCCTATCTGACGGACCGGCAAAATTGGGACAACCTCTCTGTATCATACCGAAACCATATCATAGAAAAACTCGAAAAGCGAGGCCTTAAAGGTTTAAGAGATTCAATTGAGATGGAGAAAACAATCACACCGGTCGATTTTTACAAAAAGTACGGATCCAACCGGGGAAGTATTTACGGAACATCTTCAAACAGCCGGTTTGCCGCTTTTCTCAGGCCGCGAAATAAATTGAAAGAATTTGAAAATCTATTCCTGGTGGGCGGCAGTACTCATCCCGGAGGCGGAATTCCCCTGGTTATTCAATCGGCCTTTAACGCTATGGCCATATTGGACAGAAAGTAATTGCTATGATTATGAACCGGCCTCTTGTCCGATTTTTCCAAGATTAATCACTTCTACATCCTGAACTTTCCCTTCGTGGACAGAAAAACGAACAACGGTTCTGTATACCTGAAATCCCTGTTTACCGGCAGCTCCGGGATTCATATACAACATTTTGTTTAGTGACTGATCCCTGGCAATTTTCAGGATATGAGAATGGCCGCAGATAAATAGGTCGGGCGGGTTTTTTCCCAGTTCTTCACGAATGGGAATGCAGTAACGCCCCGGAATTCCGCCGATATGTGTGATCCAGACATGTACCCCTTCCCGTTCAAAACGCTGATGGAGCGGATAGGTTTTCCGAATGTCTTGTCCGTCAATATTACCGTATACTCCAATAACAGGAGCTATTTTATTTAACTCATCGGAGATAGCAATCGCACCAAAATCCCCTGCATGCCATATTTCATCGCGATCGCTAAAATATTCAGCTATTTGTGGATCTAAATAATTATGAGTATCGGCTATAAGTCCTATCTTTACCATACTGAAAAGTAATAATTTAGTGAATGATAAGAACCCTCAGCAAGCTTGCAAAATGTTTTTAATTTCCGGGCCATTTTTTTTATTTAGCTCATCAATCTAAACAATCTATCTTGGAAACTTCGTTTAGTATCATCATCGTTACGTGGAATGCCCTTCATCATCTGAAGCGGTTTCTGCCTTCTGTTGCAGCAACTGACTATTCCAACATGGAGATAATTATTGCAAATAATGCCTCAGACGATGGAACAGGTGAATGGGTAAAAAAAAATTACCCGGAATGTAAAATTGTCACTTTTGATAAAAATTACGGCTATTGCAGTGGAAATAACCGGGCTGTAAAGCATGCATCGGGTGATATACTCATCTTCCTGAACAATGATGTAAAAGTAGAACCTGACTGGCTGCATCCGTTAAATGTAGCCTTTTTAGAGACGGCTACGGGGGTTGTGCAGCCCAAAATACGATCTATTGAGCATCCCGGTACTTTTGAATATGCAGGGGCAGCAGGCGGGTATATCGACTGGCTTGGTTACCCGTTTTGCCGGGGCCGCTTATTCGACACAGTGGAAAAAGACGCGGGTCAGTATGACAATAAAAGGCCGGTATTCTGGGCATCCGGAGCCGCTTTTGCCATCAGAAAAAAACTGTTCCTGAAAACCGGCGGATTTGATGAAGATTTCGAGTTTCATATGGAAGAGATCGATTTGTGCTGGCGATGCCATAAACTCGGAGCAAAGGTGCTTTGCGAACCTGAAAGTGTTGTATATCATCTTGGCGGTGGCTCCATGCCTATGGGTTCGCCACGCAAAGTATTTTATAATTACAGGAACAGCCTGATTATGCTTACCAAAAATCTTGATAAAGCACCGCTATTAAAAATACTTCTGCGTATGATGTTGGATGGAGTATCCGGGATACGCTCACTCCTCATGGGAAAACCGGGAGAAACAATGGCCATTTTAAAAGCCCACGGATCATACTATCTGCACCTTCGGTCTGCACTTAAAAAACGCCGGATATCCAGTTCCTCCACCCTGAAAAAACCACTGAATAACATCATTTACCAGCGGCTTATCATTCTTCAGTATTACGTTTACGGTAAAAAAAGGTACAACGAGCTACCCAAATGACTGAGATTCTCCGAAATACAGACTGGCAAAAACTGTTGAGAAAATGGCGGGTTACACTGCTTCTCCTGCCCTTCATAATTTATCATCTGCATCAGGCTTACTGGGTTCTTCGATTTAACATTTTTTTTACCATCAGTTACGATTTTCCATTTCCAATAAGCCTCGAAAATTTTCTGGTAAAAAACTTTTTACTCATCAC
>JBBDMD010000202.1:0-2020 GCA_040878515.1 Balneolaceae bacterium
ATTGATGACTCAACCTCTGTGGCCACACCGGATAGCATTGAAACTAACAATCAATGATTTTCAAATGAATGTAAAACTACCCGTATTAGCTCCGTCTATTCTTGCCGCCGATTTTACCAAACTGGGGGAACAGATAAAGATATGTACTGATTCAGGGATCGACTGGATTCATTGCGATATTATGGATGGGCACTTTGTGCCAAATATTAGTTATGGAGCAGATATTGTTGCTGCTGCAGCCGATAGTGCGGGTGAAGCTTTCATCGATGTTCACCTGATGATTGAAAATCCAGACCAGTATATAGAAGATTTTGCCGATGCCGGGGCTGATTTAATATCCGTGCATGTAGAAACTTGCCCCCATCTTCACAAAACGCTGCAAAATATTCGTCAGAATGGATGTATGACAGGGGTTGTAATAAACCCGGCAACACCTGTGGAAGCCTTATCTGAAGTTTTATCTGAAGTGGACCTGGTTTTGGTGATGAGTGTAAATCCCGGGTTTGGGGGACAATTATTTATTGATTCCAGCTACCAAAAAGTGGAAAAACTTGTTGCAATACGCCTGGAGCGGCAATTGAATTACCTGATTGAAATTGATGGGGGGGTTGGCCTTAAGAATATAGGCAAACTTGTGACTGCCGGCGTTGATGTTCTGGTAGCCGGAAGCAGCATTTTTAAAGCTGATGATATACCTGAACGAATTCATAAACTGCAGCAAAAAGCCATAAAACATTCAGAACATATCGTTTAAATTCTGTTCACAATTATTGCTTAAATTTAAATATTGAATTAATCACAAATATTACACACTTATCGAACCCACTAATCAATTAACTGAAGAAGTCATATTTATTAATGACATTGAACCGGTTGTTATACTTGGTTTTGGTGATGAACACCTAAAACAACTGGATCGGGCCTTTCCTGCAACCAAAATTACTGCGCGGGGGAACCGGATCAAGGTATTCGGTGCTGAAGAAGAAGTAGCGGCAATCAAAGATATAGTGCAAGAGATGATTTCTGTGGCCAGGCAAAATGGCCAGATTCGTTCGGGTGATGTAACAACTCTTTTGGCTCTCGCCAATAAAACTGAGTCGGAAAAATCCGAAATTGATGATGTACCCTTTACACAGGACACCGGCGATATCATTTTGCACACACATACCGGAGAAGCTATTTCTGCAAAAACTCCCGGACAGCGAAACATTGTAAAGGCATCAGAAAATAATGATATCCTCTTTGCAATAGGGCCTGCCGGTACCGGAAAAACCTATACATCTGTTGCTCTGGCTGTAAAAGCACTGAAAGACAGAAAAGTAAAAAAAATTATTCTGGCCCGGCCTGCTGTAGAAGCAGGCGAAAATCTGGGATTTCTGCCCGGGGATCTTAAAGAGAAAATAGATCCCTACCTGCGGCCTCTTTATGATGCCCTTGAAGAGATGATTGAATTTGATAAACTGGAATTTCAGCTTGCTAAAAATGTGATTGAAATTGCCCCGCTGGCATATATGCGCGGGCGCACACTGAATAATGCCTTCGTAATTCTGGATGAGGCTCAGAATGCAACCAACACCCAGATGAAGATGTTTCTGACCCGGATAGGATTTAACAGCCGGGCAATTATTACCGGAGATATCACCCAAACCGACCTTCCCAAGAAACAGGAATCAGGGTTAATCTCCATTCAAAATATCCTGAATGAAATACAGGGAATATCGTTCGTATACCTCGACCAAAGAGATGTTGTGCGCCACAAATTGGTCAGAGAGATTATTGCAGCTTATGAAAAGCATGAGAATAAGAAATAAAGTTACCCATTTATAACTGAAATGCAGGATACAGAAAAGAATCTCCCGGTTATACCTCTTTACGAGGGAACATTTTCAGTTGGATTAGACAAGAAATTTAACCGCATCAACAGGAACGATACTCCAAAAAAAGGTGCACTGAAATTATCTATTAATCCATTCCTTATAAAAGATGGTAATCGGAATATCCTGTTTGATGCCGGGCTGGG
>JBBDMD010000203.1:0-6741 GCA_040878515.1 Balneolaceae bacterium
TAATTTCCCGCTCCGTAACTGTTACCAACAATAATTGTTATTTTTGGAACAACTGAATTTGCAACGGCATTCACCATTTTTGCGCCGTCTTTAATAATGCCTCCTTGTTCACTTCTTTTGCCAATCATAAACCCGGTTACATCCTGCAGAAAAATAATGGGTATTTTCTTTTGATTGCAGTTCATAATAAATCTTGCCGCTTTATCAGCACTGTCTGAATAGATTACGCCGCCAATCTGCATCTCCCCGCTTTTACTCTTTACCACAGTTCGCTGATTAGCAACCAGACCCACACTCCAGCCGTCAATTCTTGCATATCCTGTAATCAGTGTCTGACCATAGCCTTTTTTGTACTCTACAAATGTTTCTGCATCTATCAGACCTTTAATAATATTATGCATATCGTAAGGACGGTTTCTGTCTTTTGGGAACAGATCAACCATTTCCGTTTCAGATATTTCGGGTTGTATGGGTGTATGCCGGGTAAAACCAGCCCGAGGCCGTGGCCCCATATTCTTCACCAAGCGGCGAATCGTCTGCAGGCATTCAGTATCATCTTTCATTTTATAGTCCGTCACCCCGCTGATTTCCGTATGTGTTGTTGCTCCGCCGAGTGTTTCATTATCAACATTTTCTCCGATGGCGGCTTTCACCAGATAACTTCCTGCAAGAAAAACACTTCCGGTACCGTCAACGATCAGAGCTTCATCACTCATAATGGGCAGGTATGCCCCGCCGGCTACACAGCTACCCATAATTGCGGCAATTTGCGGGATTCCTTTTGCACTTATTACGGCATTATTTCTGAAAATTCTTCCAAAATGTTCTTTATCAGGAAATATTTCATCCTGCATGGGCAAGTAAACGCCTGCTGAGTCAACCAGGTAGATAAGCGGGATATGATTTTCAATAGCAATTTCCTGGGCCCTTAAATTCTTTTTGGCCGTCATTGGAAACCAGGCCCCGGCCTTAACCGTCGCATCATTCGCAACTATCATGCACTTCTTGCCGCTTACGCTCCCTATTCCGGTTACCACGCCTGCCGACGGGCAGCCACCCTCTTCCTTATACATCTCATATGCTGCCCAAAGGCCAATCTCATCAAATTCAGTATCATCATCCAGCAGAAACTCGATCCGCTCTCTGGCCGTCATTTTTCCCTTTTTATGCTCTTTTTCAATACGTTTGGTTCCACCGCCGGTTTTAATAATATCCTGTTGTTTACGCAGCCCGCTTAACAAATCTTCAAACCAATCTTCTTTCATCGTCCTACTTTTATTTGAATTATATTTTTCGAATTGATAATACCGATTGTATCGTTCACGTTCCAAATACGAAGTGATTATTTATTCCGTATTATTATCCATACCTAAAAAGAATTAAACTCTTACAAAATGCATAGAATTTCATTTTTACTGATCGCAGCGGCTTTTACATTCATAATCGATGCAGATGCACAGCGCCGAACCACATATGAGAACCTGTTGCAGAGGTCTGATCAGCCGGCTGCCTATATCGATCATCTGTTTGTGCCCACCTCGGATAGCACCGCCACATTCTCGGTATTTTTCAGGCTTGATTATGATTTTATCCCTTTCCTGAAAAAACGTGCAAATATGGAAGCTCCGTCAGATGAATCCGAGTTTTTTGCTCCCGTTCGCATGGGCCTTGAAATATTTGAGGGAACCTACAGGGATACCAGGCGGGGACGGTCTGATCAGGTGTCTATCTACAGGGATAGCTGGCAGGATACTGTTTGGGTTTCAAATTTTGAAAAGACAAAATCACGATTGGATCACGCACAGGGATTTCTTCAAACAGACCTCACTAATGGCGACTATAATTATGAACTTCAGCTTGCGCGCGGAGAATCAGTAAGGGAACAATCTTCCCGCCGAAAAAATTTTACTATACCAAATTATTCTGAGTGGAATAAAGCTCATTTTTACTTTTTAAGCAGTTTAAGTAATTCTGATAATCAACTATCAGCAAGCATTTTAAATTATGGAGATAATGTTTTATACGGGCAAAACTACCATCTGTTAATTCTGCTTCCTGACAGCGGAGAACAGAACGAAAATGAGCTCACAGTTTCAATACATAAACTCATTGCAGGTTCAGATAAAGAGACTGAAGCTGAACCCGTATTTGAACAATCTATTCATTCCGATGATACCTTTACAGGTTCGGAGGTTCAGTTTTTAAAACAGGATGATCAGATTCGGATGAACATGGATACTGGCAGCGGTGTTGCAAAGTTTGCAAGCTTTATGATCCCAAACCAAAATTTTGAGAATGCCAGTTATAAACTAACACTGAATTCTTCAGGTGCAGATGAACCGCTTGCTGAAAAAATCATCAATTCCCAGTGGATCGACATGCCCATAAGTCTGTACAATCTCGATGTTGCGATTAATATGATGAAATTTATTGTGGACGACAGTGAATTGAGAAGAATAAATTCTGGTTCAACCGCTGAAAAAGAACAAAAATTCAGGGAATTCTGGAAGGAACGCGATCCCTCTCCCAATACCGAATTTAATGAGCTAATGACCGAGTATTATAAACGAATAGATTATACTTATAGTAATTTTTCTTCTTTGCAGATCCCGGGCTATGAAACAGATCAGGGACGGGCTTATATATTATACGGTCCTCCAAATAATGTAGAAAGACGATTTCCCACGAACAGTCCGACACGGGAAATTTGGGAATATCAGGGAAAAACCCTCATTTTTGAGGCAACGACCGGATTCGGAGATTTTGAACTCATATCAGAGTCATAAGCAGATTAACTATATCTGATATTTTACCCGGCCTATAATCATTATATTGTTGGTCTGAAATAGTCAGTTTTCTATTTTAAAAAGATTATGAATCCAACAATTGCTATCAGTATGGGTGATTACAACGGCATTGGGCCCGAAGTGATCTGCAAAACTTTATCAAAAACAAACTTATCTGAATCCATTCCGATAATCATCGGCCATCACTCAGTGATGGAATATTATGCTGATAAATGCGGGCTTAACCTGCCTTTTCAAACAATAAAAAAAGCAGAAGGGCTCTCAAATGGATCTGTATATATTCTGAACAGTTTAAAAGAAGACGATATTGATATTCACCCCGGGAAAATATCCGCCAAATCAGGAAAAGCAGCGATGAAAGCCGTGGAAAAAGCAGTTGTTCTTCAGCAGAAAAAGAAGTGCAGTGCCCTGGTAACCGCACCCATTTCTAAAGAAGCGATTCAGAAAGCAGGTTACACTTTTCCCGGCCACACCGAATTTCTTGCAGAACTCACAAATACCGGTGATTACATGATGATTCTTGCCAGCGGTGATTTTCGTGTGGGCCTGGCAACGATTCATGTGCCCTTAAAAAAGGTGCAGGGATTAATTACCGAGAATGGGATCATACGGTTTCTGAAAATATTTAATAAAAGCCTAAAGACCGATTTTGGGATCATTCATCCAAAAATTGCAGTTTTAGGTTTAAATCCTCACGCAGGTGATGGCGGTGTAATTGGTACCGAAGAACAATTGATCCTCACTCCTGCTCTTCAGAAAGCACGATTTAATGATATTGATGTAAAAGGGCCTTTTGCGGCGGATGCTTTTTTCGGAAATCAAACCCATAAACATTACGACGGGATTTTAGCGATGTATCACGATCAGGGACTGATTCCGTTCAAGGCACTTACTTTTGGAACAGGCGTGAATTTTACCGCAGGATTGCCGATTATACGAACTTCGCCGGATCACGGAACAGCTTTTGATATAGCCGGCCTTAATAAAGCAAAAGAAGATTCATTTACAGCGGCATATGAACTTGCCAAAAACATGGCAGTGATACGAAACACCAGGAGTAACTAATGATAACAGAGTTAAGAAAACAAAAAAACTATTCTGCACTGGCAGAAATTTATGACCAGGTGATGGTTGATGTAAACTATGAGACATGGACCGATTATATTGATGATATTATTCTTACCCACAATCCTGAAGCACTCGATGTTTTAGAGCTTGCCTGCGGTACGGGTACCATGGCGCTGTCACTTGAAGAACTGGATTGCTATAATATCACTGCTACGGATGGTTCGCCACATATGATTCAAATGGCAAAACAGAAAGCCAACCAGTTTTTTTCCAATGTGGATTTTAAAACCATGGATTTCCTGGATCTGAATTCCGAAAAGAAGTTTGACGTCATTTTCATGGTATTCGACAGCATCAACTACGTCCATGAAGAGACCGATATTTTAAAGCTCCACAGCCAGGTAAAAAGTTTACTGAAACCGGGCGGTATATTTATTTATGATTTTACAACTCAAAGAAATTCAATAAAAGCCATTCAATATTTAAATCACGAGAGAAAAAAGATCAACAACTTCTATCGTTACAGAAGAAAAAGTTCTTATGACCCGGAAAAAAATATTCATACCAATCAGTTTTATATTGATAGGACAGATCAACATACAGGACATGTAGTGGAAACGTTTTACGAAGTGCATAAACAGAGAATTTATTCCTACAGGGAGATAGAATCCCTGATTGAGTATACTGATTTTAAGATCCTGAATGCATATGATGGATTCGAATTAAAACCGGCCCACAAAAAAAGCCTGAGAATTACAATGGTACTGCAATGATTGAAAATGAAGTCATAGGGCTGCAGAACATATCCGTCTCGTACAGTCATAATCTTGTTTTGGATGATATTAATTTTTCACTCGGAATCGGTGAATTCTGTTACCTGATTGGAAAAACCGGATCTGGGAAAAGTTCATTTCTTAAACTGCTCTACAGGGATATCAAACCAAATTATGGCAGTATCCGCGTAGCCGATTACGATGTATCCTCAATTACAGAAAGGAAAGTTCCCTATCTCCGGCGGCGAATCGGAATTGTCTTTCAGGATTTTCAGCTTCTTCCTGATCGGAATGTATTTGAAAATGTAGCGTTTGCCCTCAGAGTAACCGGACAAAAAAGCAGTTTCATCAAAAAAAGAGTTCTTGAAGTTCTGGGCCTGGTTGGCCTTAGCCATAAACGAAAAGCGATGCCACGGGATTTATCAGGCGGGGAACAGCAGCGTGTAGTTATTGCAAGAGCCCTTGCCAATGAACCCCGGCTGCTGCTTGCAGATGAACCTACAGGGAATCTGGATCCGGAAGCCAGTCACTCAATAATGGAACTGCTGAAACAGATTAATAACAGGGGAATGGCAGTATTAATGGTGACCCATGATTATGATGTGGTGAGAAGATTCCCGTTCCGGACAGTACAAATAAAAGAAGGAAAACTGAATGATATTAATGTACTGTAAAAAAAAGAGAAGCCAGGCTATCAACCGAGCTTCTCTCTACGTTGGCTTTCGGGGTACAAAGTAATATGTATCTCAATATTACTTTGTATTCGTACAACTAACGTTTCTCTTTGTTCCTTAATTTTCCGGTATTTTTTAAAATTCTTCTGAATGAAATGATATCAGCAAGATGTGCGATATAGTTTGATTATTATATCCTATGAATGAGAAGTATCAGTCTTATCCATAGCCCGTCGATTTAGTGACAAGGGCTTCAGGGGATCTATCACATCGGGGCCACTCTTCCGTGCTGTGGCTGGATGATCACTTCTTCTACCAGGCTGCGAACGGAAAATTGAGTAAGTGTAACAATGAGATTTGCCACATCCGTAGGATTAACGAGTTTTTCGGGGCTCATTTCCGATTCATCCCAGGAGGGTGAATGAGTTTGTCCCAGATTGAGCGCAGTTACACCAATAGCAGATTCTTTCATTTCTTCCCGTAGTGATCTTGTATATCCTAACACAGCATGTTTGGCAGCAGAATATGCACCACTTTCGGCCAGTCCCTGTAGCGATCCGACTGAACAGATATTAATGATCATTGCCCGGTCGAGTGTTTCCAGATCTTTCATAAACCGGTTTACGATATTAACAGTAGTAAAAAGGTTGACATTAATCTGTTTCCGGAAATCTTCATTGGATGTCTCGGTTACTTTTTTATAAAGATAACTGCCCGCATTGTTAATTAAAATGCCGGGCTTTGGGAACTCATTATCAATTTTAATTGCCTCTACTTTTTTACTATCAGATGCATCACAAGATATAACCAATACACTTTTTGCACCGGCCTGCAGGCAAAGTTGTTTTGTCTCATCAAGTTTCACTGCATTTCGGGCCAACAGAATTAAAGGGCGATCTGTCGTTGCAGCAAAAGTAATGGCAATGCTTCTTCCGATTCCCTGGCTTGCACCGGTGATCAGTGCGGATGATTCAGAATAGGTCATATTTACGGGACATCAATAAATTTATGAGTTTGCAGGCTGATCCCCCACTGAGGATTCCTTTTTACATAGTCTACAATCAATTTTATTGACGATGGCGTTTCCCACTCCGGCTGCAGAAGCAGGCGGGTGGATGGCGGACATTTCCGGGCATTCTCTTCAGCCCACTCAATATCCTTATTTTTTAATACCACGATCTTCAACTCGTCTACGTAGGGAAAATTTTCGTCTAATGGTTTTTTAAATCGTTTCGGCGATAAGGTAACCCAGTCGAGCTGACCTGAAAGCGGAGATGACCCGCTTGTTTCGATGTGAACATCCAGCCCTTCCTGTTTGAGGCGGACCGTCAGGGGCTCCAGGTTGTGCAGAAGAGGTTCACCACCGGTAATAACCGCAAACTCCGCACCACTATTCACGGCTCTTTTTACAATTTCTTC
>JBBDMD010000203.1:6841-11706 GCA_040878515.1 Balneolaceae bacterium
TCTTTCTCTTTCTTTATATGTGATTTGTTATCCGTTTTAAACATCTTTATTAGTGTACTCCACCCAGCTTGATTCGGTTTCCCAAACGGTTACAGTTAACTCAATTCCATCCGGTATACGTTCAGTTGTTTCCTTATGAATGTATTCGGCGATCCGTTCCGCAGTTGTGGGTACAGGAATGGTATCGTTTAAAACCGAGTGATCCAGCCCGCCTTTTGAATCATCTGAAGCAGCCCATTTCAGCTCCTTAAAATCACAAACCATATCTGCAGAATTCAGGTACTTTGAAGGATTTAAATGATGAGATTTCGCTTCTATGTGAACTTTATAAGTGTGTCCATGCATCTTCCCACACTTTCCATCGTAGCCCTCAATAAAATGAGCAGCATCGAATTTAAATTCCGTATGTAGTTTCCACGTTGGCATATAACAAATAAAAATTAAAACTTTTTTTGTACAACTCTGATGTGTTGTAAGCCTTAAAAAATACGGAATTATTTTGGTGATATACAGGAAGTAACAGAAGTTTACAGTAGTATTCCAGGACGGCTAATTCCCTGCAATAATAGTGGTATTTACCGATATACTTTAAATACCGGGATAATTGGCTATACTGTCATATTCAGCTTCTTCTGCATAACAATAAATACCATTAAAAATTATCTCAGGTTCTATTTATTCACTGCATCCCTGTCAAGGAATTCCTCATAGAGCTGAATTTGACGGCTGGTCATGGGAATTTTATAGCCATTGATAAAAACATGTTCAACCTGACTGGCCGGTTCAAACGGATCACCGTCACTTATGAAAAGATTGGCTTGTTTTCCCTTCTCAATACTTCCCAGTTTATCGGCAACACCCCACACTTGTGCAGGATTTATGGTTAAAGCTTTTATGGCTTCTTCTCTGCCAAGGCCATAAGCTGCTGCATAACCGGCTTCATAAATTACATTTCTTACATTTTCCGTTTCCCCACTGCCAATCAGTATAGTTACACCTGCTTCTGCCATTATTCCGGGATTTTGATATGGACGCTGGTAATTATCATAAGGGCGCTGCGGTGTGTAAAGAGTATTTACAATAACGGGAACCCCGGCATCTGAGAGTTCATCAGCAACCCGCCAGCCTTCACTTACACCATTAAATATGAAAGTAAGATCTTCCGATTGTTCCGATACCCATTCCAGTGCATTGAGTATATCTTTCTCCCGATCAACGGATATGATAACAGGTACTTCGTTATTTACGACTTCTCGCATAGATTCCATTTTTAAATTTTTATCCGGCCGAATTCTGTTTGATGGATTACTTTCATACTCATTCTTCATTCTGTTATAGAATACAGCCCGTGCCCAAAAATCATTCAGTTCACTGAGGTCTTCCTGGTACTCTTCTTCAATCTCCTCATTTGTTCTGCTATCCCATCCGCCACTTCGAACAGCTGATGGCCATTCGATATGTATGCCTGCTGATTTTTTAACCGCCAGGTCATCAGGGCTGTATCCCCATAAATCAATTAAAGTAGATTTACCGGAAATAACTCCTGAAGCGGGTGCAGAAATTACATTAGTAACTCCGCTTACCCTCGTAACACGAATAGCGGCCGAATGCGGATTGAATGCGGTAAATGCCAATACATGAGGATTGTAATCTCCTACTTCTGCATGATCAACGGTTACAGCAACCGCACTGATTTCAATAAGACCGAGATGGGTCATTGAATCGATAAAACCGGGATAAACATGTTTACCCGTCCCATCAATTCTTTGATAGCCGGCCGGGATCCGGGCATTTTTTCCGGCAAAGGATATGATGTGATCATCGATCAGAACAATACCGTTCTCAATCACTCCATTGGTTACAGTGTAAATGGTTGCGTTGGTAATGGCAAATTTACCGAATTCTGGTTTTTCAGTGATCTGTGCATTCATAACCTGTACCAGGCAACACATCATAAAGACAGTAGTTAGTATATATTTTTTCATTGTTTTCAAGCTTAATGATTATGAAGTTGCTGGTTCCATGCACGGCTGTTTTCTGATGAGTCAAATAGTAAAAACACATCTCTCATACATGCATCATGCTGCCGGCCTTCTGAACTCTCGTAAAATATTTGCTGAGTATCGCTGTAACTGATCGATGGGTTGACTGCACGGTCAAGTCTCATATCATCTTTATCCTTTTCCCTGTCGAAGTATACAACTCCATCTACCAGTGTTTTATCATTTATACTGTAAATACTTAACGGATGACCGCTCCAGATTCCGAGGTCTGCATGTTTCCCAACTTCAATGGATCCCACTTTGTCATCAATTCCGAGCTGAATGGCCGGATTCAGGGTAATCATTTTTATGGCATCCTGTTCGGAAGTTTGTCCGTAGCGTACCGCTTTTGCTGCTTCATGGTTTAAATGGCGTATTAATTCATTACTGTCGGAATTGATACTGGTAAGCACCCCATTTTCATTCAGAATCGAGGCACTGTAAGCGGTACTGTAGTAGACTTCAAATTTGTAGGCCCACCAATCTGAAAAAATGGAAGCATGTGCCCCGTATTCTGCTAATTCGGGCGCAACCTTAAATGCTTCATTGGCATGCTGGAAAGTATAGTTTTCGATTCCATACTCTTTAAATAACCGGGCCAGCATTAAAATTTCGTCGGACCTGTATGAGTGGCTGTGAACCAGAATATTACCATCAATAATATCAGCCAGTACCTCAAGCCTCAGGTTTTTTGCAACCGGCACCGGAGGGGTTCCGGATTGATTTCGTTCAAACTGTTCTTTCTTCCGGAGATAATCATTACGATTTTTCCGGTAATCTATAGCTGCATCAAAATGTTCACGAATCACCATCTCTACCGCCATACGCGTTCTGGGATGTATTCCACTGCCCTGTCCGTGAACTCTTGTGGGATTTTCACCCAAGGCAAATTTTACGGTTTGAGGTGCCTCATCAAAAATCATCTCATTATGTCCGGCGCCATACCGCAATTTGAGGGTGGCATTACGCCCGCCAATCACATTGGCAGAGCCATGCATCAGGTTAATAGTGGTTACGCCGCCGGCGAGTGCCCGGTAAATCGATACGTCATTCGGATCAATTGATTCGTACATCGTAACTTCAGGGGTAACAGGATTTGTAGCTTCATTAATGCCAATACCATTCAAATGTGAATGAGCATCAATGATACCGGGCATTACATATTTTCCGGTCGCATCAATGGTTTCCAAACCCCGCGGCGATCTGAGATCCGTACCCATCTTAGTGATTATACCATCCCGGATAAGAAGATCCGTTTCCGTTAAATTTTCACCGTTAACCGTGATTACGGTTGCGTTTTGGATCAGTAATGATCCTTTTTCCTGTGAATGAACATCAGAAACCGCTATCACCATAATTACTGCGATAGAGAGTATAAATGATATAAATATTTTAAAATTCATGAATAACTCCGTTTGAAATGACTTTAACAATGTCGCTTTCTTTATCGAAATATGGAGAAGTGAAAATTGAAAAAGTTGCCAGGTTCCCGGATTCAATCTCACCCATTTTTGAACTAATATTTAAGATTTCGGCAGTATTTACAGTCATCAGCTGTAAAATTTCCTGTTCAGTCAGATTCCCATATTTTTTCAGGTTCAATAACTGCTCTTTAAATTCATCTGCTTCAAGTCCGGCAGATGAAAAACCGACTGTGATACCCGCTTCCATCAATGATTTTATATTTCTTGCAGCATCGTTATATGCTTTTTCCTGACGTTCCCTGTACCTCTTTTCCTCTTCGGAAAGGGGTTCTTCAGTTTCCGCTGTTTCCTTGCTCTCCCCTTTCTCTTCATCCTCATCTGCCTCCTTATCTCTCTCTTTTATCCAGTCGGGCTTTTCAGGAAGTTCAACAGATGCCAAAACGGGGATGTTATGATCAAGTAGTTTTTCAGAACTCAGAGCCGCATGTTTTCCTGATATCAGAACTATATCAAACTCAAATTCCTCCTTCAATATGAGAAGCCTGTCGAGATCTTCAGGTGTATCTGCAGTTGCAAAAAGTGTTATTTCATTATTTAGAAAAGGGAACAGAGATTCCAATACTGCATCCCTTTTTGGAGCAACCATATTGCCGTCAGCAGAGGCATAATATTGGATATGATCTTTCAATGCCTGTGCATCATACAAAAGCTGACGAAAACGGGCCATTACACCCATTGTTGTGGAAGGATATGCACGACTGCCCCAGCCGCCCGGAGCCCCTTCAAATGCAAACTGTAAACCGGCAAATTCACGAAAGAGGTGATCTTTAGTTTCATTACCATTCAAAAAATAAATTCCCGCTGTTCCCGGAAACATGAAACCTTTCAAGCCAAGCGAAGCAGTAGTAAAACCCAGTTTCATTGCATCTGTAATATTATCTTTTGAGGAATCGAGATATTCATTAATTTCTCTTTGTGGTTGAATACCGGCTCTCTCATATCCCGGATTACCGGGATCATCTACATCTTCAAATTCTTTTGGCAGGTCAGGAGCTCCCCATGTGCCCAGTCCGTCTATAAAGCCGGGATATACATGAAGGGAATCTCCTCCGTCAATTGTATATGCATCATAAGGTATGGTTATATTTCTGCCTATGGCTTCGATTATTCCATTGCGCCAGACAATTATTCCTGATTCTATTTCAGAGCCATTTGCCAAATGTATGCTTACATTATCAACAGCATAGGCCGGTGGGTTTTGAGCTTCAAGTATCATTGGAAGCAACGCTATTAAGATTGCACCCAATAAATATTGGATCTTTTTATTCATTTTTTAATCTAAAGTGAAAGTTTGAGGTGATCATTTACTGATTTGTTGAGAATAGATCAAGTTTTAAAG
>JBBDMD010000204.1:0-9807 GCA_040878515.1 Balneolaceae bacterium
TCCCGCATACTCATCCGGATGCTCCGAAAGCAGCTTTTCAATTTCCTGAATAATCAGGTCTTCCTCATCTCCCGGAGATTTGTCACCGTTCCAGGTTGACGGATAATCCACAAAGTCCACATCAAACAAATGATCGCTGAATACATCCGAAAAAACCGAACGTGATCCGGCAGACATTGCCCCAAAAGTATCTCCGTGATAGGATTGATGAAATGCGATAAATTTGCCGCGTTTTTGCCCCTTGTTACGCCAGTATTGAATAGCCTGTTTCAATGCCACCTCAACAGCCGTGGAGCCATTATCTGAGAAAAAAACCCTGTTTAATTTTCCGGGTAAAATGGACGACAGTTTCTCAGCAAGATCTTCTGCGGGCTGATGGGTGAAGTTTGAAAAGATAACATGCTCGAGCCTGGAAGCCTGCTCAGTTATCGCTTTGGTTATTTCAGGGCGGGCGTGCCCGTGTATATTCACCCACCAGCTTGAGATACAATCCACAATGCGAGTTCCATCTTCCAGTTCCAGCCAGATTCCATCACCGCTTACAACTTTTATTGGGTCAGGACTATTTTTAATAATGGTAAAGGGATGCCAAACATTTCTGTGCATAAACTACTTTTGATTATTAAGCTGTAAAAATGATCTGTTTAACGTACAGGTTTTGAAAATGAATCATAAAACTGATTCTCTATAGTCTGAGGGTTAAGCTGTTTTAAGTGCGGAACCCTGAATAATCTCTTCACTCTCCCGTAATGAAGTATGGCCTGTTCATTTGAATGATGGGTTTCACCCACCAGCACAACACCAAAAAGCTGAATGTTTCTATTATTCAGTGCTTCGATACTTAAAAGGGTATGATTGAGTGTTCCCAGGCCCGATTTTGCAACCAATAGAACCGGAATATTCAGCGAATAAATTAAATCAATAATATAATCCCGTTCGTTTAAGGGGACAATCAACCCGCCCGCTCCTTCAATAATTAAGTGTTCCTGGGAGTATTTTGGAACTGAAATTCTATCCATTCCAATTTCTACATTATCAATTTCAGCCGCCGCATGCGGGCTCATGGGAGTTTTTAAGTTATATGTTTCGGGAAAAAAATGGGAATCAGGGAGGCCGGTTAGCTGTTGCACATATTCAGTATCCGTTACCGGATCCCGGCCCGCCTGCACGGGTTTCCAGTAACCGGCTTTAAGCCCAGCAATCAGCATGGAAGAAACCACCGTTTTTCCAATATCCGTATCTGTGCCGGATACAAAAAGTCTTTCAGGAAATTGAACAGTCTTTTTCTGTTTCATAGATTCTTGTTTTTCCATTTCATATGAAAACCCTCTGAAACCACTCCGTTACAGATCCTTTTTTACCGCAATAAAAGCGGTATGAGTGTGAACCGTTACTTTGCCATTGTTCTTCTTCAGCCAGTGATCGTTCAGTAATCTTAACTGCTTCAGAGTCAGGCCTGATTTCTTTCTGGGTGTGGCAGTTCCGCCCTTTTTAAGGTGTGAAAAAAAGTCGTAAACATCATTAAAAGTCTGTGTGGATTGATCTTCATAATAATCCACTTTAAAGGGTCCCATCGACAGATTCACCACAATCTGTTCCACATCGGGCAGCGGGTTTCCCGTAAATGGAAGCCCCAGCTCCAAGCAATGTTTTTTCCATTGCGGGTACGATTCACTTCCGGGAAACGATACCAGCATAAAACCGCCGGGTTTCAGGGAGGATGCCATTCCGGAAAGAGTTTGTGACGGATCCTTAAACCACTGGGCAACAAAATTTCCTGCGATTAATGCATTTTCATCTTCATTCCAATCAACCGTTTCAGCATCCAAAATTTTAAACTTGATATGATCTTTTTCAGAAAATTTACTCCTCAGTTTGCTAACCATCGCTTCAGACAGGTCTGAAAGAGTTACTTCCCGTTCCGGAAACATTGAAACCAAATGTTCAGAAAAAAAACCTGTACCGGCACCAGTTTCCAGAATAGGCCCTTCAGGTACGGAATACTGCCAGGGCTCCAGGGCACGGGCTAAACGTAATGCCACATCTTTCTGTAATTCAGCATGTCTGTCATAATAGTCAACAGATTCTGAAAAACTCTTATGGATAGATTCTTTCCAGCTGCTCATGAAGTGATCAGTAACGAATTTAATATTTCAACACATTTTTTTGAATGGGTAACCGGAAAAGCGTGGCCTGCCCTGAGAATTTCGAAGAACTGGCTTCTGTATCGCAGCTGATGGAACATGCCGATGGCATTATCACGATGTACAATCAGATCGTTTGCCCCGTGTAAAATGGTAATTCTGTTCAGATCAAAAAAACGCTGTACCGGAAACTGATCCTGCTGTATGAGGCTTAAATCGGAAAGGAGTTTTTCGTGATCCAGTTTTTCCGGAATTTCCGGTTTTGTTCGTGATGGGTAAAAAGTGTTTTTGTAAAACTGATCGAGTAATTGTGCGGGGGAATCCACAAATTGTGAAAGCATGGCACGCAATCTAAGCCTGGACCGTTTATATTCATCGGCCTTATCCGGATGAAACTGAAGAAAACCACCCAGAACCACAAGCTGATCCGCATCCCTTAAAACAGAATCGGGGCACCAGTGCAGGCCGAACGAGTGGGCCAGCACAATTTTATTGGATGATTCATCAAACCCCGGGGAATGTTCCTCGTTAAAATACCCTCTGTCGGCCACATCAAACCTGACATAAGGACTGCACTCATTTTTCAGATTTTGCCAGAACCGTTTATCAAATCCCCATCCGTGGTATGCTATGATATGTGTGTCCCTACTCTGCAATGGATAAAATGTCTGTAAGTTGTTTAATCTGTGATTCTAAATGACCAGCGGTGATTGAAACCCGAATGAGACTTTCATTTTCCGGAACTGTGGGCGGCCGGATCGCATAAGCAAATATCCCAGCCTTCTTTAACCGTTCAGAACAGTCAATCACTTTTTGATCCTCCCCTAATATAACGGGAACAATCTGAGTATCGCCATCATTTGTTCTGATCTTCCTTTTCTTTAGTTCAGATCGAAACTTTTCAGCTAACCATTTAATATGTTCTCTTTCACTTTGCATCTGCGGAATCAGATCATACGCAGCATCTACCGCTCCAATTACAGAGGGCGGCAGTGCGGTTGTGTAGATAAAGCCACTGCTGAAATTAATTAATGCATCAATCACAGTCTGATTGGAAGCAACAAACGCGCCAAATGATCCCACTGATTTCCCGAATGTACCCACAACCAGATCAATCCCATCCACGCCTTCCGTCAGGCCGAATCCGTTTTTACCAAATATTCCAATGGCATGAGCATCATCAACATACAGCTTTGATCCATATTTTTTAGAAAGATTAATCATCTCATCAATCGGTGCAATATCACCATCCATGCTAAACAGGGATTCGGTTATGATCCACACATTTTCGATGCCGGCCTTATCTGCTTTTTTCAGGAGTGTTTCGAGATGGTCCAGATCGTTATGCCTGAACCGAACCATTTTTGCGCGGGAAGCCATGCATCCGGTTAGAATACTGTTATGACATTTCCTGTCGGAAAGAATCCAGTCTCCTTTTTGGGTAATCGCCGGTAAAATAGTGCTGTTTGCCTGGAAACCGGTACTGTAAAGAAGCGACTTTTCTTTTTGGTAGACCGCGGCCAGTTTTTCTTCAAGAGCCGTGTGAATACTGTACGTACCTGTAATCAGGCGGGATGAGGAAGAGCCGGCACCATACAACCCGGTAAAATCTATTGCTCGTTGCTTAACTTTCGGGTGCCCGGAGAGCCCCAGGTAGTCATTACTGCTGAAATTAATATACTCTTTACCGTCCATCACTAGTGTTGATGCAGACGGTATTCCTTCGATGGTTGACAGTGTCCGGAAGCGATTCTGTTCTTTCCGTTGAGTTAGCTGTTGTTTAATGGAAGAAAAAGGATCAGTTGAATTCACGGATTATTTCTGTGAGTTGATCAGACGATTTACCCCAGGTAGAATCAGCCTTAAATGTCCGTCCCATAGCCCTGAACTGGCGGACAAAACGCCGTTTACCCACACTTGGTGCAAATTGCCCGTATTCTATCATAAAAAGACGTTCCGTTTCGGGATCATGGTACGTAAAGTTTACAAACGGGCCGCCCATAAAATCATTTACCATCCGCCAGGTACCCAAAGTTTCAAAACCCGGTATTCTGTCGTCTCTTTCGATGGGTTTGGTGATCACTTCCCTTGGGCTTCGGTATTCTGTGGTTAAATAGGATTCATCCCGTTCACCCCGCATATAAATTTCCATCAAAGAATCCCGTGTTGCATTGATCCATTCCGGGTCTACAAAATCCATTGACGGTACATTATCTTTCCACCATGCCCAAATCCACCGGTTGTTGTTAGGCAGATACCGGCGAAATACAACTACGTTTGTTGTATCTACACTCCAGACATAATCGTGCTGAATGCGTATACTCCATCCGTATTCGTTCCACAAAGAATCTGATAAGGCGACCTGTTCACCCCGGTCATATATGTTTTCAGTTCTCCTTTCAAATTCTCTATCCATCAGATGGCCTACCAGGGATTCTTCAGAATTTCTGATTTTTTCCGCCAGGGAAGAATCGCTGGATGAAGTCAGAATAAGTGTCCATTGATCTCTTACCCAGCGGTTTTCAAGCGGAAATGCAAAACTCTGTTCCTCACGTACTCTCTCTTCAACATCATCGCTTAAAAGTGCCCGGATAAATGTTGCCACGTTACTTTCATTATCAATCGGAGCCGCAAAAATGACATTCTTTTGTTCTTTCAGGACATCCAGTTCTTCATTATTACTAAAATCCCTGTACGTTAACCTGTACGTGGGTTCATAGCTCGGCAACGTTTCAATGGGTGCTCCAAAAGTTTCATCCAACGCAAGTGCCGTTTCACTGCTCCACTGGGTGGAATCCATCACTACGATTACTTCATCAACAGCTCCCGATGACATTGGCCTGAAGTCTCCGGAACAGGCTGACAGAATCAAAAGTGCCGCCAGGGGCATCAATAGATAAATATATCTCATCATGTTTAATTGGTCTTAAAATTGAAGCTCAAATATTCCCATATTTCAATTGTTTAACAAACTTAAAAACCTGTTCTCTCCATTCTTTTTCAGAATAATGTTTTTTTATGGTGTCAATCAGGGCGCTGCCTACAATAAATCCATCCACTTCTTTGGATATCAGCCTGGCATCTTCAAAGTTTTTAATCCCAAAACCAACCAGTTTCGGATTTTTTGTCACATTAGCTGTTACACGGCTTATAAAGCGATTCACAGACCTTGCCACCTCTTCTCCCGTTCGGGCTCCTGTAACTCCCGTTACGGACACGCAATAGACAAACCCGCTGCTGGCCTTGTCAATTTTCTTCATCCTCTCGTCCGTCGAATTTGGAGCTACCAGGTAAATCAAATCCAGGTGATGGCCTTTGGCCGCTTCTTTTATGAATCCCGACTCCTCCAGGGGAGCATCGGGGATGATTAACCCGTCCACGCCCGAAAGTTCAGCTTCTTCACAAAATTTTTCTGCCCCGTAACGCAACACCGGGTTAATGTATCCCATCAGTACAATCGGAATTTCCGATTTTTTCCTGATCTCCTTTACCATTTCAAAAATCCCGTTCATTGTGATCCCGTTTTTAATAGCCACATTACTGGCATATTGAATGGTAGGCCCATCAGCCAGCGGATCACTAAATGGCATGCCAAGCTCTATCATATCGGCCCCGTTCTCTTCAAATCCCAAAACGAGGTCTACAGTGGATTCCAAATCCGGATACCCGGCGGTGATAAACAGCGACATGATTTTTTCGTCTCTGTTTCGGTGTTCAAAGAGTGAACTTATTCGGGATGTTTTTGCTGCCATTAATTTTGATTTTTTCGTTGTATATAATTTCAGAAGGAGTTTATTACTTGAAAATACATCATCAGAAGTACGATATATTTCCTGACCGCATCATAACTCCTCACAAATGTCATTCCTGAACCGGCCTGTCGTCTTTCTGATCTTACTCTGGAGTAATTCAGCTTTTCTGAGATAATTTTTTTTATGGAGATACTCAACCATCTGCATTTGAATGTGAATGAATCCAATCATCAATCCTTTTCCCGGAACCAGTCGGAAATGGTTTTCATATCCTTATCACCCCTGCCGGAGCAGTTTACGACTACAATCTCATCTTTTTGGGTAAGGGGCATCAGTGTTTCCAGGTATGCAAATGCATGGGCGGTCTCAATTGCCGGAATGATCCCCTCTTTCATCGATACCCTTTTTACTGCATCCATCGCCTGCTGATCCGTTATTCCAAAATAGTGTACGCGTCCGGAATCTTTTAAAAAGGAGTGCTCCGGCCCGATTCCGGGATAGTCCAGCCCGGCACTGATGGAATGGGCAAGCTGTATCTGCCCTTCGTTGTCGTGCAGCAGATAGCTTAATGATCCATGCAATACACCCGGTATGCCTTTGGTCAGTGTTGCGGCTGTCTTATCAGTATCCGCACCAAGCCCTGCAGCCTCAATGCCAATCATTTTTACATTTTCATCTTCTATGAACGGATAGAATATTCCTATAGCATTACTCCCACCGCCAACGCAGGCAACAAGATAGTCCGGATTTCTTCCTTCTTTCTTTTTTAACTGTTCACGTGTTTCATCACCAATTACCCGGTGAAAGTTTCGTGTCATCATGGGATAGGGATGTGGCCCCACGACGGACCCGATGATATAAAAAGTATTCTCTACATTGGTTACCCAATCCCGGATAGCTTCGTTTGTAGCATCCTTGAGTGTTTTAGATCCGCTGCTGACCGGCCGCACATCGGCACCCATCAGCTCCATCCGGTCTACATTCAGCTTCTGGCGCTCCATATCTTCAGCCCCCATATAGATCACACAATCCAGGCCAAATTTAGCACAGGCCGTTGCCGTAGCCACTCCATGCTGGCCTGCACCGGTTTCCGCGATGATACGGGTTTTTCCCATTTTCCGGGCTAACAGCAACTGACCGATCGCATTATTAATCTTATGCGCCCCGGTATGGCATAAATCTTCACGCTTAAGGTAAATTTTTGCCTTACCATAGGTTTCGGTCAGCCGGTTTGCATAAGTCAGTTTTGTAGGCCTGCCCACATATTCCTGCAGCAGATCGTGATATTCCATTTGAAAGACGGGATCTTTATGACTCTCCAGATAAGCTGTCTCCAGCTCCTCAAGAGCCGGAATAAGAATCTCCGGCACAAATTTGCCTCCGTATTTACCAAAGTAACCCTGTTTTGTTGGCGCTGTATAATTCATGATATACTTCTGTTTTGAAAATAAAATAAGTTTAAAGGTGTGATGGTTTGTTCACAGTTCAAACTGTTTAAAACTCCCCCATCTCCTGCTGTTCCCAGATTTCACGCATTGTTTCAAAAAACTGCTCTACTTTATCAAAATCTTTTATTCCGGGAGATGATTCCACACCGCTTGACAAATCCACAACATCAGGATGAACCGATTGAATCGCTTTTGTAATATTGCCGTTATGCAGACCGCCCGCGAGGAAGAAAGGTTTATCCTGTGAAATCTCTGTCAGTATTTCCCAGTTAAAAGATGTTCCGGTTCCACCCCATAAATCCGTTGTTTTAGTATCAAACAACAGAAATTCAACGGCATCAAGGTAGGGATAAATTTCTTTTTTCAGATCGGCTGCAGTCGTCACATCACCAACATGAAACGCTTTAATAACGGGTTTGTCGACCAGACTGCAGTACTCCGGGGATTCGTTTCCATGAAGCTGCACAAGGTCGATTCCGGTCTGGCGGGCAATGCTGTTCACATCATCCATGGGTTGATTTACAAAAACCCCCACTTTCTCAGGGCCCTCAATCCAGTTGATGATAGCCCCTGCTTTTGCCGGCTCAATATGCCTGGGGCTGTCCGGGAAAAAGATGAACCCCAGGTAATCGGCCAGTGCACCGGATGCAAAACGGGCATCCTCAAGTGTTGTAAGGCCACATATTTTAACTTTTGTTCTGTTTTCAGGTTCAGCAAACATGTTGGTTCTGTATGAAATTCAGGCATTCGATCTTCTGTTGCAGGAGCATTACATTTCTGCCCGCTCCTCTTCTGCTACTACCAATGATTTATAATCGTCAATAAATTTTTTCAGGGATTTTTCTATATCCGGCTGCCGCATAAAATATTCGCCTATTAGTGCGGAATGAATTCCGTTTTTGTGAAGATAGTGAATGTCTTCCGGTTTATGGATGCCACTTTCAGAGACCCTTACAACATGACCGGGTGCCTCCTTCAAAAGGCTTACACCCCGGTGCAGGTCTACCTCAAACGTATTTAAATCCCGGTTATTGACACCCAGAATCCCGATTTCATTCCAGTTAAGGTGTTTAACCTCATCGGCGTGATAACATTCGACCAGGGCCTCCATTTTAAACTCTTTTACCGCCGCCAGCAGTTCGGAAAGCTGATTTCCTTCGCAAATGGTTGCTATTAACAGTACGGCATCCGCACCATACGCCCTGGCCTCTTTTACCTGATACGGATCGATAATGAAATCCTTACGGAGCAATGGAATAGAGAGGTTTTCAGATATTTTTTCCAGGTAGCTTAATGAACCCTTAAAAAAAGGTTCATCTGTCAGTACGGAAATAGCGGATGCTCCGCCCTGAATATATGATTCAGCAATTTTAAGCGGGTTAAAATCCTTACGGATGATTCCTTTGGAAGGTGATGCTTTTTTTACTTCGGCAATAATTGATACAATATCCTTTTTACGCAGACTGTCTGAAAATATTGAACCATCTGATTCAAATTGCTGTAGTGATTCCAAATCTTTGAAAGTTATCTTTTTCTTTCGCTTTGAAAGATCCTCCCGTGTTTTTGATACGATCTGTTCCAGTATGGATGCCATCAGGATGAAGCTGCTATTTTTTGAGATTCTGAGATAAAAAGAGCCAGTTTTTCAGCAGCCCGGCCGGATTCTAAACTCTCGCGAGCTAAATCGCTGGCATCCTGCAGGTTATCCGTTTTATTGGATGCACGGATTGCAAAAGCTGCATTCAGTTCCACAATATTTCTCTGGGCATCTGTCGATTCCAGATCCATGATTTCCCTGATAATTTTTGCGTTTACTTCTGAATCACCACCCAGAAGAGTGCCGGATTCAACTTTTTTATAACCAATTGAGCCGGGATCAAATGTCACGGATTCACCGCTCATGTTTGATTTCAGCTCAAAAATTTCACTTTGTGATGCCAGGCTTACTTCATCCAGGCCATCGTGAGCGCTGACTGTAAATGCAGATTCCGTCTGAAGATTTGCAAGGATCTGAATCATCATTCCGGCCGCTTCCCTGCTGAACGCACCCACCACCTGATTTTTAACACCGGCGGGATTTAAAAGCGGGCCCAGCATATTAAAAAAGGTTCTCATCTTAAGGGCTCTTCGTGCCGGCATTACATACTTCATAGCCGGATGAAAATTGGGTGCAAACATAAATGCCATTCCAGTTTCATTAAACATGCGTTCAACCCCGGCTTTCTCCAGATTCGGAACTGCCCCAAGCTTCTCAAGCACATCATAACTTCCGCTTTTGCTTGATACACTCCGGTTTCCGTGCTTCAAGACAGGAACACCCGCACCGGCCACTACAAACATCGCTGCCGTGGAGATATTAAAGGTCCCGGATTTGTCGCCGCCGGTTCCGCAAAGATCCACAGCTCCGTTTGTATTCACATCTACTGTTACGGCTGCATCACGCATTCTCTGTACAAAAGCAGT